>JBKCFX010000575.1:0-8341 GCA_046303595.1 Bacteroidia bacterium | reverse complement strand
CAACAAGGGTCAGCACACCACCACCTTTGCTGAACTTCACGAATTGTTTAGTGAGACCTGGATAATTGATACGCCCGGCATCAAGGAATTTGGCATGGTAGATATGAATAAACACGAACTGGGCGGCTATTTCCCTGAGATTGCCGCACTTTCGCAACACTGCAAATTCAGCAATTGCCTGCATGTTTCAGAGCCTGGCTGTGCGGTTCGCGAAAATGCAGGGAGCGATAAACTGCATGCACGCCGTTACGAATCGTATTTGGGAATGCTGGAGTCGGATGAATTGAAAAAAAATTGGAAGGATTAATTGGCTAGCAACGACAAACTCACAAACGAATTCTTCGTGAAACTGCTTGAGGTAGGAACAACGTGGAAGGCCAAAGACGAGAAGAACGAAGTGTTCGAAGGCCGCGATGCCAATACCAATGCTGTTAAATGGACTGCGACGCGTGCCGATTTAATATTTGGGTCGAATTCAGAATTACGTGCCATAGCCGAAGTGTATGCCAGTGCCGATGCGAGCGATAAATTTGTAAAAGATTTTGCCGCTGCCTGGACAAAAGTGATGAACCTTGATCGTTTCGATTTGAATTGAGAAAATCTAAGGAGAAGAGTTAAAAAAAGGCTGAAGAAAACTTCAGCCTTTTTTGATTTTTTATCAAACTTTCTGAATCCTGTTTTTCAGGCCCTCCCCCTCAATCCCATGGCTGAAGCCATGGGCTGCCCCCTCCTTTTTTGCGCCTATCGCAAACCTTTTGCGCTCATCGCAAAAGCATTTTCCCGCATCCTTTTCAAATTGGGGTAAAAAATCAAGCATGTTCAAAACCAGAATTTTTCACATGGTATTCACCACCAAATACAGAGCAAGTACCCTAAGTATTGAGGTTATTGATTTCTTGCGCGATTATTTCGATGCGCGTATTCAAGAGCAAGGCTTCGAATTATTGGCCTGCAACGGCCACGAAAACCACATTCATCTGCTTCTGCGTGCCGAGCAATTCGTCGACATCCCTAAATTAATTGGGCTTCTAAAGGGCGGCGCCGCGTATAAATACAATTCCAAAAACAAAGAACAGCCTCGCCTCCGCTGGGGCGTAAAATATTATTGCCAGATGGTCCCCTTATGGCGCATGAATCAACTCATCCAATACATCGAAAACCAACAAATTCATCACGGCGGCTTTAACCCCATGGCTTAAGCCATGGGCTTAAATCCCGCCATGGGCTTAAATCCCGCCATGCGGCATCCCATCCTCATTTTCAACCCTCGGGCTTCATCCCGAGGCATTCATAAGGCTTCATCCCGAGGCATTCATAAGGCTTCATCCCGAGGCATTCATAAGGCTTCAGCCCAAGACTATGCCTACAACCTAAATTTCAATCCCAATCTTCCAGCAATATATAAACCGTCTGCGTGATTGGCGCCGAAAGCGCTTCCGAAAGAAAAACCACAAAATAATTGCCTTCGTTGAGCTTTTCTCCGCTATTGCTAATTCCTGTCCAGCTATTGTTGTAATTGCGCTCTCTGTAAACGAGCTGCCGTTTGATGTCAAACACCAATAGCTCATTTTGAAGATATTTTGGATTCAAGTTGCTTATTATAAACCGATCGTTGTATCCGTCTCCGTTCGGGGTAAACGAATTAGGCAGCAATGGGCCGGCGTCGGGCACTTCGATGGGTTCTTGCGGGGGCTCGCGAAGCAGCAGCGAGTCGGTTAAGACACAGCCGGCCGAATCGGTAAACGTAAAATAATACATGCCGGCAAATAGCTTATCGACTGCGTTTTGCTCAATGCTTCCCGCCTCAGGACTAAGCAGCAAGCTAAAAGGTGGCAGACCGTCCAAGATGTTCCACGACACAAAACCATCATTTGCACCAAATTCGCTTATTTCGAAGCCGTTGGGATACACATTGGCATCAAGGCTTAATTGGCCGGGTTCGATGAAACGAATTGCAATGGTGTCTGAGTATGAATAACAGCCCGTATTGCTGCGAAACCATACAAAAAGCGAATCGGTCGATTGGTTGAAGGTTTGCGTGGCAACATCCACACCATTGCTCCAGCCAAAATTCGGAAATGTTGTGGTGCTAATGCTGATGCTGTCGCCGAGACAGGCGATGAAATCTGAATCGCTTGAACTTAAGATCGGCTCGGGCGGAAGCGGAATGATAAAAAACACTTTTGTGCGCTCAAAAACACACGAACTATCCCAATTAAAAAGGTAGCGCAGTTCATGCGAACCGGCAGGCAACAGTGCCGGATTTAACACATCGGTTAAAATGCTATCTATAAAATACTGCCCACCCGATGGAATGCCATAATTCAATTCAATAACAGAGTCGGTTTGGCAGAGGTTAGGTGGGCCCGTAAGCTCTACAGAAGCCGGCCCAACCACTTCTATGAGTAGCGTATCGGTGGTTAAGCAAACGTTTTCGTAATTATAGTAAACGATTTGGTGCACGCCAAGGCCGGCAATTTGCGCCGAAAACAAATTACCGTTTAAAATTCCCGGACCCTGTAGAATACCACCCGGCGGAGACACCTCAATAGTAAGTGTATCGCTGGGCTCTCCGCTGTTGCAGAACCGAACCGGCTCATTCAGAATCATGGCCTGTTCAAATGAGCGAACATCAACGCGGAGTTTGTAAATAACCTGCCCGCAATAGACCGAGTCTATCGACGTTAAATTGTAACTCGTGGTGTCGTTTGGATAAAAGAGCAACGACGTGGCATTTTGTAACACAGCAACCGGAGGGTTAATGGCGAGAGCACCGCTAATTCCAGGTGGCAGAGGCAACTCAAGGGTGTCGCCACGGCAAATGGCATCGATACCCAGGTCTATCTCAACTTCACTAAATGAGGATACATATATATAATACCTCATTTCTTCTACCAATTGCTCGGTTGAATCGTATGAAAATAAACTATACTGATAATAAGTTGCCTCATTCGGATTGTTGTTTTCGAACAAGGCCACCGTATAATTGCTATCGGCAGCACTCAGAAAAGCAGAAGGCTCCCAGGCGTATGAGAATCCTTCCTGCGAAGCAATGCCTAACTTAATGGGCAAACTGTCGCAGGCTATTATCGTAGTGTCGCGTATGATTAACTGGCCAAATAGGGTATAAGGCGCGCCCAATGAAACAGCTAAGCAAAGCCAATAAAATTTACATATATATATGTATCGATATTCTTTCTTCAAATTCATGCTTTTTCCTTGCAGTTGTTGCATACTCATTTTTTCTACTAAACACTTAATACCCCCAAATATAAAATAAAATTAGGCAGGTTGCAGCAACTAATTTTCAAAGCAACAATTCGGCTATTGGCTTGCCCTGCCACCCGTTTATGTGCCTCACCGTTGTACCAGAGTAAAGTTTTTATGTGGTCTTTGTTTAACTGTCGAGTAGATTTTTTAAAAATTTCTTGCATATTAAATTTTAAATAATTTATATTTGAAGTTCCAAGAAAAATCCTTAATTTGGTTCTATTAATGATAGTTGAAACGATGAAACAGGCATTAGTGAATTTTAATACCTTGTTTGCCAATTTGGTATTGGTGTGCAGTGTTGCATGTCTTACCCTTTCTGCATCTGAATCCTTGAACGCCCAGTCGGGTACTGAACGCTCCCACTTGGAATCAATCGATCCCTCAAGTATGGTGATTTTTGAAGGGAGTTCTTTTGTGCTCGACAAAACCAAACCTTTTGAGGTGGTTTTTGCCGATTCAAATATTAGATTCTCGTTAAACAATTTTGCATTGTCGCAGGTTCTTTCGCCTTTCCCAATTCAGCTTGGAAGCAATGGCGAAATAATAAATTACACCCCCGAGCAATGGGAAAATATTCTCGGCCGACTATCGCCTCGTAATGCTCCCTCTTCTAAAGGTTTCGATTTTGAAGCATATAGGACTCAGTTTTATTATACCCCTGCAGATTTCATTAACCTTATTAATAAGAACGAAAACATCAATCCGCTAATTGTTCCTCCCTGGATGCATGCCTATCTTGGCCAACAAGTAGAAAACAATTTCGAATACTTTATTAAATCTCAATATATGATGGGTAATGTGTGTATTATTGACGAGAGAACAGGCTACCCGGCAGAGCGCAACATTACAAAGAAATGGATTCCTGCAGATTCGCCAAATGCCATGCTGGCCTATATGGCACTATTTAACCGTTGGCTTTATGCGCGGCCCGAAATGGCAGGTCAGATTATGAAAGAAAATCAAATTGACTATACTGTTTTTTCCGACCCTTTGAAGCTTTGCCAGCTTTTTGCTCCGGGGCTTATTCCGGATGAAAAAAAAACGATCAAAAAAAATCGCTGATGACAATCGCTTCAACCTTCAATTTTAAAACAACCAAACTCTAAATAACAATTTATGAACACAACTTCTACTTTTAAGATGAAGCCAAAGCTGAGACTACTCGTCACGGGGGTCTTACTACTGCTTGTTGGCTGGGTCAACGCTCAAACTACTCACCTTAGCCCCACGATTAATAATGGTGGTTTTGAGTCCGGTTCTACGGGATGGACTTTTGTGAACGCTGCACACAGCTGGACTGTGGGCACTAATGCAGGTGCTTTTTTTGGAACTAACTCTGCCTACATCTCTCCAAATAGTAGTGCATATTCTTACTCCAATACAACTACTGCTACATCACACATGTACAGAGACATCGCCATTCCTGCCCTTCAAACAGACATTTCACTTTCCTTTCAACACAAAGGTGTTGGCGAACCTGGTTGGGACAGGTTATTGGTGTATGCAGCTCCTAACACTTTTACTCCTACAGCGGGCACTCCTAATTCAAATTCTACCGTAAATGGTGCTGCTACTCTTATCTACACCGCACCAATGAATTCAAGTTCTTATGCATTGGTAACAGTTTCTATTCCCGGTAGTTTTGCAGGAACTACCATGCGTTTAATTTTTACATGGCAAAATGATAACAGTGTTGGTTCCAACCCTCCATCTTCGATTGATGACGTAACTCTGGTGTCTAACATTGGTCCTGGTATTTATTACTCTAAGGCCGGTGCCACTAATTTTGCCGACCCTGCTTCCTGGGGTTCTAATACGGATGGTACAGGTGCTTCTCCAGCCTCAGTGTCTTCAGCAGACAACTTTAATATTTCGAACGGGTCGGTAATGGTGCTTAATTCGAACGCCTCTGTAAGAACACTTACTATTCTTTCTGGCTCTTTATCTGTAGCGGCAAATACACTTACAGTTGCTATTCCTGGCGTTAATAATTCCAACTTAACGATGAGTGGAGGTACCTTAACAGTGTCGGGTCTTGGAACTGTGAACGTGAATGGTCAATTCCAGGTGTTAGGAACGGCAGCGTTCAACCAATCAGGAGGTAATATTAACGTGGACGGAAATGCCGGTGGCGTTGCCGCCAACTCGGTTCCTTCAGGTCAATCTATTGTGAACTTTACCTCATCTGTTCTTAATTTAACCGGTGGTACATTTACCATTGTCGATCCACATGCCAGCACTATTGCAAGTGAGTCATTCCGATATAATACGGGTACTTCCTATAACTCTGGCGCAGGGCACACGTTCCGATTTGGTAACGGTGTTTCTACCGATGCCGGTGGAGATGCAACAAATGGTTTCAGAACCAATACTTGGCAATCGTCGGGTCGTTTCCTGTTTGGAAATATTACGGTGGATCTCGTAACAACGGCTTCTAATCGCTTTGTGACCCATATCTGGTCACACGGGATCAACGGTAACCTGACAATCAATACGGGCGATTACAGGGCAAACGTTGGCACCTATGTTGCGGGTAACGTGGTAAACAACGGCACACTCACAACAACAAACACCTTACTACTTTCTACATTTTTCAATGGAACGGCAGCACCGGTATCTACACCTCAAACAATTTCAGGAACAGGGGTGTTCAGGAACTCTACAACTGCTTCAACAGCCAATTTTCTAAACTTAACGGTAAACAACACTTCATCGAGTGGGGTAACTTTCACTGGTGCCAACTCTGTGATTAGTGGTACCAATACCGGTACAGTTTCCGGTACGCTTACGTTCACCAATGGTAGAATTACCTCTGCCAACACCTTCGTTTTGGGTGTGAGCACAACTACCCTTGGTACGCTTACAACCGTCTCAGGCGGCTTTACCGCTGGTACTACCTTCCGTCGCTGGTTTTCCACCACATCCATGGTAACCTTACTAAGCGCTACAACTCCTGTTTTTCCTTTTGTGACCACTACAGGTCAGGATCGCAGTGTGTTTTTGGCTAGAAATGGTACTACATTCACTACCGGTGGATGGATCGAGGCCACGCATGCACCAACTGCAGGTTTAGTGACTGTCGCGATCACTGATGGGCCGTATAACGTAAATCGACGCACAGCCGCCAGCTGGAGCTTCGCCTCAGGAGGCAGTATTAATATCGGTGCTTCTGTATTGTCTGTAGGGGCTCGTGCCGATGGTGCGTTCACCCTTCTGGCCGCGCCCGGTGCAGCGCCTCGCTTTGTGCAGGCCGCCGGTGCCCTCGGCACACATACAGCCGGCACAGGTTCAGCAATCAGCCCGATTGCTAACCGCGGTGGACTTACCCTTGCCAATCTTACCGGCGCCCAACATTTTGTTGGGGTAGCCACCGCCGATCTTCCTATTTTCTCAATTGCTTCAGGCAACTGGAATACAGGCGCTACCTGGTCAACAAATTCAGTTCCAACCCCATCCGATATTGTATTGGTTACGACTGGTACTACTGTAACAGTTAACAGTGCTGCTGCGGCAAACATTCTTACCGTTCAGGGTAGTTTAGATGTAACAGCCGGTACACTTACCGTTACGGGTACAGCTGCCGGTAACGGCGTTACCATTTCCGGTGGCGGTTCGTTAAACGCCTCTGGTGGTACCGTAAATGTAGGTATTGTGGGTAACGTAACCAACAACCGAACCCTACTGGTAGCCAATGCCGGTACGCTAAATGTATCGGCTGCCGGTTTGGTAAACGTTTATGGCAACCTCAATTTTGCTACAGGCTCTGCCTTTGTGCAAACGGGAGGTAATATTGTGGTGGATGGCAACGCCGGTGGTGTAGCCGCCAACTCTGTACCGGTGGGGGTTTCTATTGTCAATTTCTCTACAGCCAATGTGGCCGGGGCAACTGGTGGTACCCTTACCATTGTTGACCCTCATGCTAACGCTACATCGACTCTTGCCTTCGGCTTTAACATGCCCGCAGGTTTCAACTGCGCATTGGGAGTGGGCCATACCCTTCGCTTTGGTAATGGGGTATCAACCGATGCCGGTGGTAGTAATACTCGCCAATTTGGGGTTGACCACTGGGTTACTTCTTCTCGTATGGTATTTGGCAATGTTCAAATCAGCACCGGTGCCGGCATCAACCGTGTTGTGACCAATCCATTTACTACTCAAACGGTTGGAGGAAATCTTACCATTGATGCCGGTTCAGAGTGGAGTGCCTCTTTCATTCGATTGGGTGGAAACGTAACCAACAACGGTACCCTTACGGTTACCGGAGAGCTTGCATTCTGTACCTCTGAACTTGTTGCTTTTGCCCAAGCGCCTGCACCCAATGCCCAAACCATTGGAGGTTCCGGTGTTTACCGCAATGCGGTAGCAGCTACGGCCAATGCTCCGCAGATGTTAATTGGGAACTCCTCAGCGGGTGGTGTTACCTTTAACATACCATTCACGCAACAGGGAAACTTCCTTGCCGCCCAAGGACGAATCAACACAACCACTACCAATGTGCTAACGCACATTAAGACTACTGTGGGTCAATCTGTTGGTACCTCTGCGAACTTCCCTAATCAGGCTGCTTATGTAACTGGGCCATTCAGGGTGCAGTATAATATCCCATTTACTAATGCTCAGGCAAACCATCCAGTAGGTACTGTAGCGGGAGGACCATCATGGTTAGGTTTTTTTAATGTAACAAATACAGCACCGGTAACCATAGAGGTTAATAAAAACGGCACAATCGCTGCGCCCACTTCAACAGATGGTAGTGTTATTAGCCTCGTTCCTGGCCACGAATGGGTTACTTCCATTGTGAGTGGAGCAGCTTCGCTTACATCGTTCAATGTGGGTTTATGGTCAGTTGATGCTGCATTTGGCCGTGTTATTGCTTCATACACAACTGCTGCAGGCAACTGGTCTGCCTTTGGTAGTGGCTCAAATTTTACTTCAAGTGGTCCACCGTTGTTTAATATATTATCTCAAAACCTTCCCCCTATTTCGGGTAGTGCGTTCCCCGAACGTATAGCCATAGGCAACACAGGTCCGCTAAACATTACAGAAGTAACAATGGCTCAAAATACGG
>JBKCFX010000574.1:0-4815 GCA_046303595.1 Bacteroidia bacterium | reverse complement strand
GTAAGAATTGTTCGTGCCGACAGAAAAGCCAACCAGGTTTTTTCTTCAGACAAAATATTCAGCGCATCGGCATCCAATACCAGTGGGGCTGGCGTGTTTTGAATCAGCAACTTTAGCAAACGGGCTGTGTCTTTATGCGTTCCGGTGCCCACCCCAAACGCAATCGCATCAAAATGTTCGGGATTAAGCAAACCGCTCAAGTGGTTTTCGCTTTCAGCAGGCAAACACATCGCTTCGGGCAACGCGCTCTGCATAGGCGCAACCATGCAATGCGGAACGAATGCCGTTGCTTTCCCAACACCGCTTCGCAATGCAGCTTTGGCTGCTAAAATTACTGCTCCACCTTTGCCCAAACATCCTCCCGCAATCAGTGCATGTCCAAATGTTCCTTTGTGTGAAAAGGTAGGCCGCTTACGAAACAGGCTTTTCGCATCGCTCAGCGTGGTAAAATAACAGTCTGTGGTAATGGTCTCAGGCTCCCTCAACCCGATATCGAGCACTTCCCAATGGCCTAGAAACAATGCACTTTCTTCGAAGAAAAAACTTAATCGGGGTTTATGAAAACACAATGTAATGTTCGCTTTAACAACGTGGCTTTTCGGCTCGGGAATGGAATCACTCTGCATTCCGCTTGGCAAATCAATACTTACGCGCAAGCCACGAACAACATTTAATGCATCAACAATCCTACACAGGTTGGGCTCTGCAATTTTGCGTGCTCCGGTACCGAAGAGCGCGTCAACCCACACGCAATCCTCCTGACTCATTGCTTCAATGTGTGCTATATCAAGCGCGCCAATCTGTATTCTCTTCGATTCTATCGCCTGCTGGTTGATCCGATTATCGGCGCTATATTTTTCGACCCCAAGAAGCAACACTTCAACTTCAAGCCCACGTTCGTGCAGTTGACGGGCAATTGCTAATCCGTCGCCACCGTTATTACCCGGACCGCAAACAACCACAAATTTCCGTGCATAACCCAAATGATTCAGCATCCACGCTGTGCAACGACCGGCTGCACGCTCCATCAATTCAAGCGAGCTTATACCTTCCTGCGCAATCGTAAATGCGTCGGCTTCGCGAATTTGTTGGGTGTTTAGGAGTTTCATTGGAGTGTATTACTTCGTTCACTGAGTTTAGCATGAACCGAAAGCACTTGCGGAATTAGTGCCGCTTCCCCATCGTTTACAATAGTGTAATCGGCCAGTTTTAGTGCTACTTCCACAGATCCCTGTTGGCGAATACGTGCTTCAACCGACTCACGACTTTGTTGCGTGCGCTGCATAACGCGTTCGATACGAAGTTCTTCAGGTGCTTTGACCACAATAAGTGCATCAAGCGCCCTATTTGCGCCCGTTTCAACCAAAATTGCCGCTTCTTTCAGTATATACGCTGCATCCTGATTTTCCGAACACCATGCTTCGAACCTTTGAGCAACCAGAGGGTGAATCAGCGCATTTACTTGTTTTAACAACGCTTCGTCTGCAAAAATACGTTTGGCAATCAATGGAAAATTGGGCTTACCAGCCGCATCATAAGCATCAGGCCCGATTAAATCAAAGATTTTTTGACGCACTTCGGGATGTATGGAATAGCACTTCTTCGCTTCATCATCGGAATGAAACACCGGAATTCCCAACGATTTAAAAATTCGTGCTACCGTGGTTTTACCCGATCCGATACCGCCTGTTATGCCAACCTTCAACATCAAAAGCAAGTTACGGATTAACCTTTACCATGGTTGGCAAAATGCTTATTTTCTTTGCATAATAGGGTGCGTTTTTTACAATGAGTCGCTGTTTGCCACCTGCTGCTCCTGTAGTGTCTGTCGTAATTTCAAAATCGGCAGCTTTAATTTTATCGTAATGGCTAAATGCTACCTGAAATACAACAGTAACAATGCGCGGATCAGTTGTTTTACCATTCGACTCGCGCACAGGTAGTGTAATGCGGGCTTCGGTAAATCGATCAATATTTACGGTAACAGCAACTTCGGCAGGCGCATACAACAATTGCGCATCGGGCGCTTTAATTTTCAAGGAATAGGTTGCCGATTTATTCAACTTTCGTGCAATCAATGGCTGAGATTCGATTCGCTCCATGCTTTTCAGCTTCTCAATGGGGCCGCTAACTTCTATAGAATCGGGACGAATGACTAAACTATCGCGCAAATCAAATTCCTTCTCAAAGTCGAGATACGAATTTACGACGACCGGAACTTTCTTGAATCCTTTGTCGATAAATTGAAAAAATAGCGTATCGGGATTGATGTGTAAAGCTTTGATATCGCCATGCTGTCGGTTAAAATAATCGATGGCGTGGTAGGTGCTGATGAACCCCAGCTGATTCTTAAAACCTATATTGCGTCCGTCTATAAGAATTTCGGCCAGTTTTGGTCTGAATCGATACGAAAGCAGGTGATATCCCGTACCCGAAATGTCGATTTCCGCTTCAATCGGCAACTTTTCTGTTAAGATATTTTTCTCGGGAAGGTTGATGTAGCGTATGGGAACCTTGATGGTGTTCGTGTAAAAGTTATTGAACGCCATTAGAATCCACAAAAGCGATGAAATCGAAAGGCAAATCGCAAATGCAAGCAAATTTCTTCTCCTGAAGAAAGCCGAACGGAATAAAGCAGATTTCGTCCGGGCCATATCTTAAGTATTACGCTGGCTGTATTTGTTCGCCGGGTGCGCCGGTAGAAACAGCTGTTTTTTCGATGCGAAGTTTAGCTCCACTTTCAGTTTCGATGATAAACGTGGTTTCGGCAACTTCGGTAATTTTTCCATGGATTCCACCGATGGTAACGATTTGCGCACCTTTCCCCAGGCTTTCGCGAAACTTTTTGGCCTCCTTCGCTTTTTTCATCTGCGGACGAATCATAAAAAAGTAGAAAACCACAATGATTAGTACCATTGGAATCAATGAGGCAAAACCACCCTGTTGGTTACCACCCATCATAAGAAAAGTTGAATGCATGATTGCGAATTAGAGGTTATTTTTCTTCGGCTTTTTTAACAAAACCTGTAATGAACAACTGATGTGTAGCCGGTTCGGTATTGGCATTAACCGTAACCGATTTGATGGCATTTCCAGGCTTCCCTTCGGAATTGAATACCACATCTATTTTGCCTGATTTTCCGGGAGCAATTGGTTCTTTTGGCCATTCGGGCACAGTGCAGCCGCATGATCCACGTGCATTGGATATTACCAAATCGTTATCGCCGGTATTGGTAAAAACGAATGAATGCGATACCCTTTCTCCTTCTAAAACTTCTCCGAAATTGAACGTGTCCTTATCGAACTTAATTTCCGAAACGGGAACATCGTCCTTACCATCTGCACTGGCCGAATTGGTAACCATATCGGACGTAATGCCGTCTTTTTTTGTATCGCAAGAAACCACAAGAGCCAGTAATGAGGCTCCAATTATGAAATTGAAAATGTTGCTCATGGTTGTTAACATCAATGCCGCAAATGTATGCAATTGTGCAGCGAATTGAAACGAAAAAATTCTTTCCGAAATACTAAAACGAATAGCCGACCGATACCCATAAATTTCGTGCTTCGGCGGGCAATATGCCCGGACCGGGATAACCTCCGGCACGGCGCGTAAAATAACGCGCATCAGCCACATTGTTGATCCCTGCCTTTAACTCGAAATGCTCAAATGGTGTAATTCCGAAATTGAGGTCGGCCACGGTGTAAGCAGGAATCAATCCATCGGTTGCATTCGCCGAAGGTTCGAGCGTATTATCGGCACTGGCGAATACTTCGGCCGAATGGGAAATCTGCGCCGAAATAGCTACAATCTTCCATTTGATGTTCAACCCTGTTCTGAAATTATACCGCGGTGCATACTCCACAAAATTCCCCTCCAGGTTTTTCGTCGTTACAATACCATCAACAGCTGTTGTTTTCGGCAAGTTGGTGTAGCGCGCGTCCTGGAAGGCTCCCGAAGCAAAAATGCTGGCATTAAACGAAGGACATTCGGTTTTACCGATGAGTTTGCATGGATTAATTTCGACAAGATACTCGATGCCTTTCGATACCGACTCACCGATATTGGTGCGGAATTGCCGAGTGCCCACCTCGCTCTCTAATGCCAATGTTCCAATTCGATTGGCATACTGGATATAGAAAATGTTTGCATCGAGATACAACCAGTTGTTACGCGTTCTGAATCCGAATTCGCCGGTATAGCCCGAGGCATCGCTTAACGCCACATCAACTGTATCGGTAGTGGCAGGTGGAGTTAAATCGGAGAATAGTACCGGACGGTAGTTTTGGCTTAGCCCACCGTAAAATTCAGATGCCCCGTTTACTCGGTATTCGGCACTAAGTCCGGCAAGGAAAAACAACCGTTGCTTGGGTTCAATTTGCCAAAAAATTGGCTCATTGTTGCTTATTCCAAATTGGCCTTTCGCGGACTGCTGAATGCGCTCGAAGCGAATTCCCGGACTGATTGAAATTTTGTTTCCAACCTGAAAAATATTCTCAGCAAAAAATGCAGTGTTTATCGTGTAAAAATCGAGGTTGCGTTTAAATTCGGTGCCGGGCTCAAGTGCGAGATTGAAATCTGAACCGATACTCCCTTTTCCTTCCTGCCGGCGATGCGTATGATTTTGGTAATAGCGCAACCCTGCTGCAAAGTTGTGATCTTTACTGCCGGTTTTCCAGTTTTTCCGGTAGCGCAGCTCTGTTCCAAGATTCGTGTAGGTATCGCGGTCAATACGTCGGTTGTTGTAGCTGCCTGTAAGTGTGTTAATTGTGTCGTCAACGTTGATTGCAGATGTAAAGCCAACCGAATTGCGC
>JBKCFX010000573.1:0-1127 GCA_046303595.1 Bacteroidia bacterium | reverse complement strand
CGCGCATGATGCTGCACTCGGGCAACCTGCTCATTCTCGATGAGCCAACAAATCACCTCGACCTCGAGAGCATCACGGCATTTAATAATTCGGTGAGCGAATTTAAAGGTCCGGTGTTGTTTACCTCGCACGACCATGCCTTTATGCAGTCTGTAGCAACACGGGTAATAGAATTGTTCCCCGAAGGTTTCATTGATCGGCAATTAACCTACGACGAATACCTCGAAAGCGAGGCGGTGCAGGGTAAGCGAGCGGCTATGCTCAAGTAAAAGAGTGTTGCTTCAATACCTTAGATTTTTGTTTAAGGAAACACCAAGTTGCACCTTAAAAAAATGCTTTCCACAATTCTAAAATCCGCCAGGGATTGCAGGGAAAAGCCCGTAGGCCCGATAGCTTGGCCTTTCGGCAAGCGATTCGGGGCAAGGACTTGTACCGGAAAGCCCGCCCGTGGCGGCCCAATTATAAAAAATACAGATATGGATGTAGCCATTTCGCAGACGGCTTTATTGGGGGCCACCACTCCTCCTCCCCGAGGTTAAGGTACAACATAGAATTGGCTTAGCCGTTTCAAAATCGCTAAACGGATATTTTGTTACGAACACGGATGTTTATATTTCGGTTGGAAAAAAGCACTTGGACTGTGAATAGCTTTTTCGGAACTTTCAACAGGGTGGGGACACGTGTTTCCCGAAATATTGCAGAACGATTTCTTACGATAGCCTGCCATTATTGTGCAAGTTCATCCTTACGAGAAACATTGCTAAACGAATTACATGCGGCCTGATGGCAGTTTTAACTTCACTGCGATTAGCTGCGCTGATCCGGTGGTGGGCACCGTTGCAATCCAAATCCCGCAGCCTTCCGTTGGTCGGCTTACGTGATTTTTTATTCCGCCTCTCGCTCGGGCAAGCCCGGCTTAGGCGGAATAAAAAATCCCGCCCTTGCGGGGCGGGATTTGGTTGAGGTTTCGAGCGGATTCGACCCGCTGTACGAGGTTTTGCAGACCTCTGCCTAGCCACTCGGCCACGAAACCCTAATTGTTTGGGGACACAAAAGTAATAAATCAGCGCAATAGAACAAGAAGGAAATAAAAAACCTTAGTTTTCGCTTGGACCGTAGGATTTAAG
>JBKCFX010000572.1:0-4189 GCA_046303595.1 Bacteroidia bacterium | reverse complement strand
TGAGATTATGAAGCGAATAGATCGGCTCGAATGTTTAGCCACAAGTATTCAAAGCGAAGAGAAAACGACCTATGCAAACAGAACGACTGTTGTCTTAAACAAATTCGCAACATATAAACCAAACGATGCCATATCAAGTGATGCTGCAATTCATACAGTGGAAGGGAGACAGTTTTATGTAAACTTTAATTCTGCGCATTGTTTTTCGCAACTCGAAAGTGGCATGTATTTTTTGACTTATGCAGTTGAGAACGGTAGAAAAACAATTAGAATACAGATAGAATAAACCTACTAATCAAAATAAAAACGCCTCCAACTCATACGAATTGGAGGCGTAACATAAAATTGTAATATCCTTAGAAATGGAAGTTCAGACGCAAAGCCCCGGTTGCCGAACCGGTAAGGTTGCGGTCTGTATCGATACCAAAACGACCTGATTTGGTTGTTTCAAGAGTCTGAGTACCTACAACCGACTCCGTACCGTTAAAACCTACCGATTCTAACTCTGTGGTGCTGGCCCCCATATTGGCTATAGTTAGACCCCAACCAAACTCACCTGCAATCGAAAGTTTTGGTAAAACGAAATACTCCACGCCAGCAAACCCACGAAGGGTTAGTGCGAACATACTGCCATCTTTCTGACTATTAACTCTGGCTGTATTGCCATAGGTGTCATTTACTATATTTAATGTACCTTCATATCCAAAATCGGAAGTTAATGCCTCAACAGTTGTTGAGTCATTCAGAGCATTTCCATATTCGAAACTGCGCGATGAGCTGCTAAAACTAAGCATCACATCGCCACCGTAATAACCTTGTAAGCGCGTTTTACCACGACGGAATTCAATACCACCGCCTAAACCGACAAATGAACTTTTTTCGGTATACTTATCTTCAACCAGCTCAGGAAGAGCAGGATACGTAGCGGCTGCCGCGCCGTATTTAGCAATTTGATTGGTTTCATTTGTGGAATTGATTCCGATACGAAGAATACCGCGATACGCCTTATTCTCTTCAACGAAATACTTTCCGATTATGGTTTGATTGGCGTTTAGAAAATCTTGCGTTGGTGCAGTATTGCCTGCGCTGCTCAAGAAATTTCCGACATAATTCAAAAACGGCGTTGCATCAACACCAATTGACCAATCGCCTGCTTCGGGAAGATAGGCTTCGCCTTTTTTCGATTGTAACTGCGCCTGTGTAATGGCTGAAACACCAAGTAGGCTTGCAAAAATCAGAGATTTTTTCATGATTGTTTTGATTTTAGTTTAAACAAAACTGCAAAATCGTATGACCATGAATACTCAACCCGTCACGCACTTATCAACACAAGAAGGTTTATAATAGATTACGGAATTAAAAATCAACTAGTTACCAAGCCTAATCGGATCATTACCCATCAACACATACTGTAGCATATTGGCACCCATCTTCAATGCTTTTTGTCGGGTTGCCTCAGAGTCTTTGTGCACCGACTGGTCTTCCCAACCATCGCCTAAATCGCACTCATGGGTATATAATAACACCAGCCTTCCTTTATAAATAAAACCTAAAGCCTGCGGCGGCTTGCCTTCGTGCTCGTGTATTTTAGGGATGCCGGCCGGAAAATCAAAGGTTTGGTGAAAAATTGGATGGCTCGCCGGTAACTCAACCAGCTCAAGCTCCGGAAATAAGCGCTTCAACTGCGGACGAATAAAGGGATCCATCCCATAATTGTCGTCAATGTGTAGAAAGCCACCACCAATGAGGTAATTGCGCAGGTTTTCCAATTCATCCGACGAAAAAACGACATTGCCATGCCCTGTCATGTGCACAAAGGGCAATTGGTTAATGGCCAAATCTCCGGCATCAATGGTAACGGGTTCGGGAGCTATACCGCAACGCAGGTTCGTATTTGTAAATTCTATCAAATTGGGTAAGGAGGTTGGATTGGCATACCAGTCGCCGCCACCTTTGTATTTCAACAAGCCGATTGCATAACTACCTTGCGCCTGTGCGAATGATGTCATGAAAGCAAACACCAAACACATCAAACCGAATAAGCGCTGTTCCTTCATTTCAAGTATTTTTCCATGGATTAATTTCGTGCATTTTTCGGAAACATGCCGCTACCTCAACCAGTAAACTATCGTTTATGAGCGATTTTAAAGCCTCGAGTCCACCACAATCGGCGCTATCGATTTTGTACGTTTGTTCATAGGGTCCGGCTTCAAATTTCACCAAATACTTAGCATTCATCTCAAAAATCGACATGCGCAATTGCGGATGCGGTATGGTGTCGATTACCCTCACGAAACAAAGTTGATCAGATAATAGTTTTTCTTGCCTTTCTGTACGAGCAGGTATTTTCCGCCAATGAGCCATTCTGCTCCAATAATACCATTTACATCGGCATATTTTTCTTTGTTGAATGAAACGGCATTTTGCTGCATCATCTTGCGTGCATCGCCTTTCGATTCGAAAACCGTGCTATGAACTGCCAGCAACTCGAGTACGGGAATACCAACTTCAAGCAAATTCATCGGCACTTCAAATTGCGGAACACCTTCGAAAACTTGCAGAAACGTTTGAATTGGCATGGAGCTCAATTGTTCTTTGGTGCCTTGTCCAAACAGCACAGCCGTTGCATTGAGCGCTGTTTCGTATTCATCGCGACCGTGTACCATGCAGGTAACTTCTTCGGCAAGTTTTTTCTGCAAAATGCGCTGGGCAGGATTTACGGCATGTTCAGCAATCAGAGCCTCCACCGTTTCCTGCGAAAGAAATGTAAACATCTTGATGTATCGCGCTGCATCGTCGTCGGATGCATTAAGCCAGAACTGATAAAACTGGTACGGACTGGTCATTGCGGCATCGAGCCACACATTGCCCTGCTCGGTTTTTCCAAACTTACTTCCATCGGCTTTTGTAACCAAAGGAACGGTTAGTGCAAATGCTTCACCGCCCGCAATTCGGCGAATAAGCTCGGTTCCGGTTACGATATTGCCCCACTGGTCTGAACCGCCCATCTGCAATTTCACACCCTCGTTCTTCCATAACCAATAAAAATCATAGCCCTGAATTAGCTGATAGCTGAATTCGGTAAATGAGATTCCTGTTTCGAGACGTTTTTTCACCGAATCCTTAGCCATCATGTAGTTCACGCTTATGTGCTTGCCCACGTCGCGCAAAAATCCAAGCAAGGAAAATTCTTTAAACCAGTCGTAATTATTTACCAGCGCTGCACCTTTTTCGAAATCAAGAAAGCGACGCAGTTGCCGGTCGATTCCTGCCACATTTTTTTGAAGGGTTTCTTCCGATAGCATTTTTCGTTCTTCTGCTTTAAACGACGGATCGCCAATCATACCCGTGGCCCCGCCAACCAAGGCAATAGGTTTGTGCCCGTGACGCTGCAGGTGCATTAATAAAATAATTGGAATCAATGAACCAATGTGCAATGATTCGGCAGTTGGGTCGAAGCCGATGTATGCCGTAACTTTTTCTTTTTCGAGCAGCTCTTCGGTGCCGGGTATCATATCGTGGAGCAGACCTCTCCAGCGCAATTCTTCAACGAAAGTCATGCGGCAAATTTAGACGAAATCGGTTTGGTTTTATAGAGGTGGCGATGATGGAATATAAGGCCTTATAAATCAATTGAAACAAAGAACTCAATTGAAATGCTGAAAGTAATGACTTTAGAAACCTGTCCGCTAGACGGGAATGGCTTATTTAGAGATGCTGCAATTAGAGAAGATTGGAGCAGAATTAAAATTTGAGGCGAATTTGGATGTGTTTTTCTACTGCCTTGTTGATAAATACACTTGACTAGGAGAGATGGATTTTGTAGGAATCCTATCCCCCCTACCCTAGGGCGAAGCTACGAAATCGCAAGCTGATAGCCGTTTCAAAATCGTGAAACGGATAAATCTTATGAACAGCGATGTTGATTAAGTGGTTCGAAAAAAGGACTTTGATTGTTAATCGTATTTTCTGAACTTTAAGCAGGGCGGGAACAGCTGTTTCCCATATTCATGTGTGGGGGGGCAAGCGACTATGTTTGTTTTTTAAATCGAGCCACTGCATTTCTTTATTTGTGTAAGGAATAGCTAGATTAACAAGTTATCCCAGAATTGTCATTAGACAATTTTTCTAATGACTGCCATTAGAAAAAATTGATCACAACAAACTGAATACATGAATTATATATAAC
>JBKCFX010000571.1:0-2820 GCA_046303595.1 Bacteroidia bacterium | reverse complement strand
TAATTTTCTGAGCGATGGTTTTTACCGCTTCAATGGAAGGTTCAATTTCTAGCTCCGACTTATCGGCATTGGTGAATAGCAGTGCAGGTATATCGGTTTCCGGTTCTGAGGTTTTCTGTATTGTCAATTTCGCAAGGACAGGGGCAAGGTCATGGGGATATGGATTGTTGGCAAATGTAGCAGCAACACTTCCAGATTTCTTTTCAGGAATTTCCAATTTCCCTGTTGTATCAGCATGTTCTGCTTTGGGAATTGAAATTTCCATGAGCAATTCCGGACTTTCTTCCCGCTGAACCGCCTGTTCGGATTCTGTAACCTGTAGTACTTCTACCTGTTTTTTTATCCCAAGCAAATCCTCCCAATCAATGCGCGTAAAGCCTATCTGCAATTCATCGCCGGCGTTTAAACGAGTTTTATCGATACGTTGTCCGTTAACACGTGTTCCGTAGCGTGTTTGTTTATCCTCAATCCAATACTCACCATCCTGCTGATGAATTACGCAATGAAATTCATCTCCTGCACGATCGCTTAGTACGAAGTCGTTGCCCGAATGCCTGCCGATGCGAATCACGCTCTAGAATTTAACAGTGCTTTCAATGTTTCCGAAACGAATTCTGTCGCTCGAAATTAAAACACGCTTGCGAATACGTTCGCCATTAACAAAGGTTCCATTTGTACTGCCTAAATCCTCAAGTTCGAAGCCCGTATCTGTTTTTCGAATAACGGCATGACTTCCTGTAACGGTTTGTTCGTTAATTTGAATATCGTTTGTATCGTGCCTTCCAATTTTGGTAGCGTCCCGATCGATTGAATGCGTATTGGTTCGGCCACCAAAGCTAACAAGCAGTACCGGCCCGCTTTTCTTAGGAGTTTTAACTTCGATAATTTCCGGCCGCGATACCGTTTCAATTTGAATGCGCGGTCCAACCATCGATTCTTCTGTACCTGGTTTCTCTGTTCGTTCTTGTATAAATGAATCATCGGGGGCATTCAAATCAAGTTCGCTCACCGGCCTCCGTTTGTTAACCACATTCACAACCACCATGATAATTACCACAAAAACAAGAATACCGATCGAAATCCACAAATACTTTTTATAATCTTCTGAGATACCCGTGTCGGAAGTTGGCAAGCCGGCCGTGAAAATTTGTCGCGCACCATTGTAATTCAAATCAATCTTTGCTGCATTCGGATTTAAATCGTTGAATGCAGTAAACGATATCTCGTAGTAGGCATCGCGCATGCCATCGGGAGCAGGAAGATTGAATATTTCAGTTAGCGCATTTGCAATTTCATTTCGAGTGCGGCACGTCGAATAGGAACCACCTGTCTTTTTGCTGATGTTATCAAGTCGTCCGGGATTGTAAGCACTATCCGAGGGCAGAATGGTGATTGAATTTATTGGAAGTCCCAATTCCTGTGCTCGATTGATCGTTTTCGCCGATGTTTCACCAAATGAACCGTTGTCTTTTCCGGCAGATAAAACGATTAGTACTTTGTGGCGAGGCAAATCACTTTTTTTTGATATATAATCGAGGCTTTTAATGATATTGTGGTAAAGATCCGAACGCTGCAAAGAGTCTGCAATTGACGAAAGCCGCGTATTAAATGCTTCGCGAAGGATTTTATGCGAGGTTGTAAACTCCGTATTCAAAAGATTAAAACCAATCGAATCAACCTCATAACTTCCAAAACTAGCTGCATTGATAAGGTCCTCGCCCTGAAGCGCAGCCAACGATGACATTAAGCCTTCCTTGAGTTCTGTGATTGGCATGCCATACAAAAGCCCAGACGTTTCAATCAAAAAAAACAATGCACGACCATTTACTGGGGCCGAACCGGGACTACTTTCGTTTAATTGATAGGCCAAAGTCCGATTGTCCTGACTAAGTTTCAACGCAGAGGAATCGAACTTCTTTTTGCCGGAGTATACAATTTGGGCCTTAATTAAAGGGAAGGCCGAGGAATCAATCGAGAGAATCTGCAAATCTTGTGCTTGAAGTTTGCCTGCAAGAAGGAACAAAAGCGAGAGCATTATTGCTACCTTCCCTGACCAAAACCTGTACATTCTTTTTGTTTTCAATTGTTCGGCGAAATCCGACATTTCATTCAAATTTTGGAACAATGCTAAATTTCTCGTTTCACAGACAAAATTGCAAAATGCTGCATGAACTTTGAAATAAATTCAGCCCAGTTATAAACAGACTTATTTACAAATTGGCTGCATAAATTGTTTACATTGTGATGATGGATATACTTGTGCATGAATGATGCCCTTTCTATCTTGCCAACATGTTCAGATATAGCGCAATTCTTGTTTCGTTGTTTATTTTTCAAGTGGCAATTGCCCAGTATAGTTATCCCGAACCACGCATTAATCCTAACGATCCTTCACTTCCTGAATGGGTAAAGGAAATGTATAGCTCCAATCCGGATGTTTATCGCGTTGATGCCGGCCGTGATCGGTATTTTGAAGCGCGGAATAATAAACACGATGTGTATACCCGATGGTACAAGCGCTGGAGGCGATACATCGCACCGTTTGTAACCGAATCCGGCCGCATCAGCATGCCCACACTGGCCGGTCGTTTAGCATCATCCAATCGCCACTCGACCAACCGCGATGCAGGCGAATGGTCGTTCCTTGGGCCAAACCGCCATTTAAGTTCTAAATACAACGCCGCTGATCCGCATGTGCTCATCTCCGAACAGGCCAATGTATATTGTTTCGACCGCTGTGAGGCTGCTCCCAATATTATGTTTTGCGGAACCGAGAGTGGCGGTGTTTATAAATCAACCGATGTCGCTATTACATGGAAT
>JBKCFX010000570.1:0-3360 GCA_046303595.1 Bacteroidia bacterium | reverse complement strand
TCTCGACACCTTCAAAAAATGCAGGTTCCAGTTCGTGGAGTTTGTGCTCATACCCGTAATTGGCGAGCATCTCGAGGTGTTTGGCGACCAAGAAACGGTACCTTTCCTGAAAATCACTTCGTGTAATATCACCAACACGGAGGCCATTTCGGCCGGTCTTGTCCATGTATGCAGGCCCAATTCCTTTCAGCGTTGATCCAATTTTTGACAGACCTTTAGCAGCTTCAGAGGCGGCATCAAGCAAGCGATGGCTTGGTAAAATAAGGTGCGCTTTTTTCGAAATTTTAAGGTTCAATGAGGCATCAACGCCCAAAGCAACGAGCGCATCGGTTTCTTTCTTAAAAATTACCGGATCGATAACCACACCATTGCCTACAATGTTAAGGCAATTGTTGTGAAAAATTCCGGATGGAATGGTATGTAAAACATGTTTAATTCCGTTAAACTCGAGACTATGACCGGCATTTGGGCCTCCCTGAAAACGGGCTACCACCGGATATTCGGGTGTTAAAACATCTACAATTTTTCCTTTTCCTTCGTCGCCCCATTGCAGGCCCAACAATATGTCAATTGCCATTTAGTTGTTTGTTGAATTATTCCCGAACGATTTCATCGCATCAGACACGCTTTGCGCTGTCGAAAACACATGATCTAAACGGGTAATGGTTAAAAGTGATTTAAGTTTATCGGTAACATTTAATAAAACAACATCACCGTTGTTTCTTCTGCTTCGGGTTAGAATGCCAAGAATAACGCCAAGTCCAGAGCTACTAAGAAATTTAAGCTGTTCAAAATCGAGAATAAAATTTATACATCCGGTATCAACTTGCGCATCAACATCCCCGAGCAAATCGGCGGCTTCATATTTCTCCATAAGACTGCCTTCCAGTGTAATGATGGCGGCTGATGGCGATTGATTGGTAATGGTATAACTAAATGACATTGTTTATGATTTTAAGTTTTCACAGGCTCCCTTCTCCGAAAGCCTGTTGCATTTTCCATAAAAAGTAAGCGCGTGCGATTTTATCGAAAAATCAAGTAAATCGCCGGTCATTTTCTGTATTTGCTGGATGCGGGGATCACAAAATTCAAATACTTTCTCACAGTCTGAGCAAATAAGATGATCGTGTTGTTTGTATTTGTATGATTTTTCAAAATGAGCCTGACCCTTAACAAACTGATGCCGGGTAACTAGATTGGCCTGCAGCAACAACTCGATGGTATTGTATAACGTGGCTCTGCTTACCCGGTATTTCTTATTTTTCATGTAAACATACAACGACTCAATATCGAAATGCCCGGTGTGCGAATAAATCTCATCGAGAATTGCAAAGCGTTCGGGCGTCTTTCGATGCCCCTGTTGCTGAAGAAATTCAGCAAATAAAACGCGTACAGAATCCTTGGTGTCCTGCTCAGACATAAATCATTTCAAAAGGCAAAAGTAAATAAACGCACAGAATGCTGCTCTTTTGCCAAAATCACACAAAAAGTTCTATTAAATTGATTTTCATTTTAATAGAAGATTGCCTCCAAGAAATCAATCTAAAATTTATACAAACTTCTCAACAATTAATTCGAATCAACCCGCATCACTGAGGTTACGCCTTTGACTTCCTTGATTTTTTCCATCAACTCAGTTAGGTGATTCGTATCCTGTACAAACACCATGATATTACCTTCGAACACGCCGTCCATCGAATCGAAACTGATGGAGCGCATATTCACGTTGAGCTCGTTGGAGATAATCCGGGTGATGTTGTTCACAATTCCCACATCATCGATTCCGTTTACACGAATACCCGCCATAAATGCCAACTGCTGCTGACTGGTCCAACGCGCTTTAACAATCCGGTAGGCATAATTCGACATCAAATCGATGGCGTTCGGGCAATTCGTTTTGTGGATCTTAATGCCTTCGTCGACCGTTACAAATCCAAATACTTCGTCGCCGGGAATAGGATTACAGCATGGAGCGAGTTTGTAATCGATCTTGTCCATGTCGTCGCCAATAACGAGCATGTCGCTTTTGCCGCGAATCTCCTTGACGATGTGTTCAAACGATGGTGCCGTTTTTTTCGAGCCATCTTCAGTACTTCGAGAAAAGCGACTTTTTAATAAACTATACCAGCTCGAATTCTTTTCGCCCCTGGCTATTTTTGCAAGATTATCGAGCTTGATTAATCCCTCACCTATGCCGAAATACAGGTCGAGTGGACTCTGCATTTTATAGTGCCGTACGATGTTGTAAATAATATTCTGATCGGCATTAATCTTTAAGTGCTTCAGCTGCTTGTCGAGAATTTCCTTGCCCTTTTCGGCCACCACACGTTTCTCTTCCTTCAATGCATATTTAATTCCACTGCGTGCCTTTGCCGTTACCACAAACTTGAGCCATTCCTCCTTCGGTTTTTGTTTGACCGATGAAAGTATTTCGATCTGATCGCCGCTCTTGAGTTTGTGTGAGAGCGGAACCAATTTGTTGTTCACCTTGGCACCAATGCACGACATGCCCACTTCGGAGTGAATGTCGAATGCAAAATCGAGCGCACAGGCTCCGGCAGGAAGCGTTTTCAGTTCACCTTTGGGCGTAAAGACGAATATTTCTTCCGAAAAAAGGTTCAGCTTGAAGTCGTTGATGAATTCCAATGCATTGGCATCTGAGTTCTCCATTATCTCGCGAATCCGGCCCAACCATTCGTCGATCGAACTTTCGTAGTCGTTTTTCTCTTTGTATTTCCAATGCGCAGCGTAACCATTCTCTGCAATTTCGTCCATGCGGCGCGAACGAATCTGCACCTCTACCCACTTCCCAGTCGGACTCATAACGGTTGTATGCAATGATTCGTATCCGTTAGCGCGCGGTGTCGAAATCCAATCGCGCAAGCGGTCGGGATTGGGTTGGTAAATGTCGGTTATGATGGAGTATACCCTCCAACAATCGGCTTTTTCGGCGTCTTCGGGCGTATCGATAATGATGCGGATGGCAAAGATGTCGAAGATTTCCTCGAAGGGAATTCCTTTAATCTTGATTTTGTTGTAAATAGAGTAAATGGATTTCGACCGTCCTTTGATGTCGAACTCCAATCCGGCCTGCATGAGCCGTGTGCGGATGGGATAAATGAAACGCGAGATGAAGCGTTTACGAACTTCTTCGGTATTTTTTAGTTTGGTGGTAATTTCTTCAAAAACCTCGGGCTGGGGGTATTTGAGCCCCAGGTCTTCCATTTCGGTTTTGATGTTATACAAACCCAAACGATGCGCCAGCGGAGCGTAGAGGAACAGCGTTTCGGAAGCGATTTTCAGTTGCTTATCGCGCGCCATGCTGTCGAGTGTACGCATGTTATGCAGGCGGTCGGCGAG
>JBKCFX010000569.1:0-1180 GCA_046303595.1 Bacteroidia bacterium | reverse complement strand
ATTAAATGGCAAGGCGTTCACCCCCTGCGACGGCCAGCCGTTAATTACTTGTATGTCAGAAATGCTGATGGGATTGGATCCAATTCGAAAGCGAAACATTTCGTTCAGTCCTTCCGGGCTTCCCAGAGCATCGTCGCATGCATCAACCAGAATGGTCTCTACTTCAAGGCAATTCTGAGAATGGATATTCAAGGCAAATACGATAATAAGTAGTATCGAAAGAAAATAACGCATGGGAATCTAAATTTTAGCCCTCCTAAAATAGTATTTTCTGTTCTTTTTAAAAATTAAACATCCAACATCACATAATTCAGAGTATTTCCGAATGGAGCTTGTTTTTGGGCCAGTGCTGTCAAAAATGTTAAGCCGGGTGCCTTCATCAAAAATGCAAAGATATTCTCCCTTCGCTCCTGAAAAACTTCACCTGGATAGACTTCGGCTCTTGCCAATCGTAATTGTTTGAGTCCATTGCTTTCGTTTCGTTTTGCTTCGCGCAAGAACTTTTTTTTTAAACGAACGAGTTCATTTTCTGTTCGTTTTGTAAATGCTTGTGCTGCTTCCGGCATTCCGCTGCCGATTGAATCTGCTTTTGTGGCGAGCAATGATCTAATTTTATCCAGTAGTTCGTATTCCTCCCTAAGCAAAATATCATGAGGCATTTCGCGTAGAACAAGCGCTTGTTCCAACTCTGCTAAGGGTCGAATTAGATCGAATGCAACAAGGCCCGCATTTTTGCAACGGTACATATTTACCGCATCAAGTGCAAAGGCCGAATTCCGTAATAGAACTGCCGGGTATGGAATGTTATAAAAATCAAAGACCGGCTTTAATTCGAGCCAGTAAGCCAGTTCGGCAGCACCACCAAAATAAGCGAGATTCGGAAGGACGAATTCCTGATAAAGCGGGCGCATCATGGCGTTAGGAGAAAATGCATCTGGATTGGCCTGTATGGCAACGTCCAATTCTTCTTTTGTCCATCGGTATGAGCCGCTTTCGGTTGTAAATCCATCTGCAGTAGCTTCAATGCGCTCTCTGTTTCGGTTCGACTGGTAAAAAAAATTGATAGGACGCCCGTTTAACTGGATTTTATAGCGTTTCTCAAGATGGCTTATCGCTTTGCGGCTTTCACGGAAACTATTTTGTTCGGTTATATCGTGCAGCATTATTTGAGCGAATGATT
>JBKCFX010000568.1:0-1247 GCA_046303595.1 Bacteroidia bacterium | reverse complement strand
GTAAGTTCAGATCAAGGTCTCCAAGATGGAAGTATATCATCAACATGTAGTTGTTTGTATTTGCATATCCTTTAGCTATTCTTTTGATCTCTTGTATTTTTAGATTTACACGTTCTGAAAAACCATTACTGATGCAATATTGGAAGTATGTTTTAATCCCATACCAATGCTTAGCCATTGTATTAACAAAGTTCTGAATAGGAATAATTTCACTTTTCCATGCCATTTTCAACCAATTATTCAAGGGTGTTATCTTCGATGAGTAATAGGCTTCGTTAAGCACTTCTTTAAATTGCTCTTTTAGTCTATATGCTTTACCAAGTCTTGGATACGATTTAGCAAGATCATTGATTTTTTGGTTCTGGAGTTCACTAAGATTACTTTGATTTTTAAGCCACAGATATCTTGTTCTTTTTAAATCCTTATAACTCTTCGCTTCTTCTCTTCTTACCTGGTCTACGGCCTTATTCATCGATTGCTCTAAGTGAAAACGATCAAATACAAGTTCGGCTTCGGGCATCTTTTCAGTTGCCCCTGCTATAAAACTTGGCGACATATCCATTGTTATTACAGAGATGTGATCTCTATCAGCTCCCCTTACTTCCATATCTATCAGCGCATTATTAAAAGCTTGGATATCTTTTCCTTCTGCAATACCAACTACTTTCTTTCTATCAACATCTGTAAAAACAGTAATGTATTGATGTCCTTTCTTAGAGCTCGTTTCGTCGACACCAAGGTGATTAACAGGTTCCAATGCTTGGCTGGATAAAGCTTGAGAAACCATTTTATTAATTATTGTCCAAATGCGCCTCCCATCAATATCTAAGTACTCTCCTGCGGTGCTCATTGGCATGCCTCCTTTAACTAAAAGTGCAGCATATGCCTCAAAGAGAAGCGTGAATGAACTACCTGGTTGAGCCCAGGGCACATCGACCAACAACACCTGACCGGTACTCGTCTTTACTCGAGGTACACGAGCATATAAATAACATTCGTGTTCAAAGAAGTTTAAATGACGCCATGTCCTTTCTTGATGATCATACACTGAATAAAAGCCATCATCATGTTTGAATTTATGGTGCTTTTCATGATTTAAATGTATGTGTAATTCGCGACCATTTTCTTTTTCTTTGAACTCTACCAATTCAACAAACCATGGCGAATGAAGTCCAAGTGCAGCTCCAAATAAATCTTCCATTTTCATCCGATAAATTTACATTACCCACTTTAATTTGCGTAGAACC
>JBKCFX010000567.1:0-1017 GCA_046303595.1 Bacteroidia bacterium | reverse complement strand
AAATGGGATTTAATACCATTCGGGTTTGTCTCGATCGATTAGATTCGGTAAAAACTAAATTTTATTATCCGGCCGGCTATAGACCAATTTCCATCGCTGATGATCCGGATATTGTTTTGAATTGCATGAGCGATTTAATTCAAATTGCAGGAGAAGAAAAATTGCAGGTTATGATGCTCATAAAGGCACCTTATGAGGTTGACGCCATAACCGAATTCACAAAGCTAGTCTTGGCTCGATTTAAAGACAACCCAACACTTTTTGCCTACGACTTTTTTAATGAACCCATTTATTTCGACAGGCAACGAGATCGTGAGGGCAATGCCTATGATCGTCCTAAAAAAGAAGCTGTTGAAATTGTTGAAACATGGCGAAATCTTATGGATGAATTTGCGCCAAATCAATTGTTTACCATCGGTTTTTCTGAGCCGATTGAAGTGTTTGAGTGGGACCCATCAATACTGGATGTAGATTTTTTATGTTTCCACACGTATCACCCTTTGCGCGTACCCAATGAGATTTTCTGGTTCTCCAAGTATACGGGAAAACCTTGGATGATTGGTGAAACTTCACTGCCTGCCGATGATAGTATAGTAAGCTATGCCGATCAGGAATTATTTTTTGGAGATGTATTGCGCCGTGTGAAGAATTGCAATGGCATTGGTTTGGGTTGGTGGGAGTTTCAGGAGATTCCCGGTGCACATTTCGAAGCGCAATACGCCGGAATTTTAAATCGGGATGGCGTAACGCAAACAAGGGATGGGAAATTTTCTGTGTTGGGAACGCCAAAGCCGGTTGTGAACAGCATCCGAAAGGCCTCCTCTATTTCAAAAACAGGCGAATGCGATTGCATGATAAACTACCAGAATATTGTTGGATATACCAATTATTTGGTATCAGGTTCGGTGTTCGATTTTGATACGGGCTTGCCCATAGAAGGTGCAGTTATTCGAGGCTGGAACGAAAACTGGTCGGTAGGATTAAATTCATTTACACTGAAGGACGGGAGTTTTAAAT
>JBKCFX010000566.1:0-3066 GCA_046303595.1 Bacteroidia bacterium | reverse complement strand
CATTTCGATTAAGCCTACGCATGTAAGAACTTGTGTAAGCTCCGTAAATGCATTATTTCAGAGAAGATATAACCAGACCACCTTTGAGACTGATGTTTTTTGAAAGTGGACTTACGATTTCGAGGCAATTGGTTCGGGACTCAACCATATCCTCAAACAGAAAGTAAAATTGATCGAGTATTGCGACAGTTTTGTTTCCAAATTTCATGTTGAATTAACCGAATGTTGGTAAAAATATCTTGACTGCTGTCGATTGATTTTGTAGGAATCCTATCCCCCCTACCCTAAGGGCGAAGCTACAAAATCGCAAGCCAACAGCCGTTTCAAAATCGCTAAACGTTTAATTTTTAACAACATGCCTGTTGATACTTTGGTTGGAAAATTTCGCTTTGTTGGGGATGTAGTATTTCGGAACTTGAAGCTGGGCGGGGACACGTGTCTCCCGTCAATTTTTTCTGGCAGCCTTTGATCGTTATACTTGAAGAACAGCAGGTCTACACTATGTATTCGTGGGGATTCAGAATAGACATAAATGGTAATCTGCTAAATCCATTTTCATTCTTGAACATGCGACCACAACATCAAACACCAATGGATGCCGAGGAATGGTAAGACGATACCGATGATACTTCGCACCGAAAAAGCTTATTAATTCATGCAAAATATTGTTTTTGACGGGCAGATTGGGATGAGCAATTGTTCCTTTGATTTGTTGAAAGCTTCGCAAAAGCAGCTGTGCTGAAAAATCGACATTTTGGTATATTGCCACCCTAAAACTCAAGAATGTACATTCTAAAGATAAAAGGGAAAGCAAAAATCCCTGATTACATTCAGATTCGCGACGATGACTTTACGCTGAAAGCCTATTTCAGAGTCGATCGGCCCGAAAAATCGCTCGAGAAAATTGGCCTAGGCGAGCGCCGCGAAGAATTGTTAAAACTGATTGAAGAAATCCCTTTCGGTAAAGTGTTAAAAATTGATTGAAATGAATGCAGAAGTTCTAATCGATTTGCAGGATGTTTCTATTTTTCAAGGCGATAACCTTGTTTTATCAAGTCTGAATGTGCGCGTACGTAAAGGCGAATTTGTGTACCTGATTGGTAAAACCGGTTCGGGCAAAAGTAGTTTGTTGCGCACCTTATACGCCGATTTACCCCTTAAACAGGGAGAAGTTTCCATTGCAGGCTATCAGTTGAGTAGCATCAAAACACGCGACATCCCTTTTTTGCGGCGTAAACTGGGCATTATTTTCCAGGATTTTCAGTTACTCATGGATCGTAATGTGGAAGAAAACTTGCGCTTTGTATTAAAATCTACCGGCTGGAATTCGAAAGCAGAGATGGATGTGCGCATCGACGAGGTGCTCGCAAAGGTTGGACTCGCTACCAAAAAGCATAAAATGCCGCACCAGCTTTCGGGGGGCGAACAACAGCGCCTGGGTATTGCCCGCGCACTGATGAACAATCCGGAGGTGATCATCGCCGACGAACCATCGGGAAACCTTGACCCCGAAACGACAGCCGAAATCTTGCAACTGCTCCTCGATATTGCCGAGAGTGGCTGCGCTGTTTTGGTTGCAACGCACGATTTAACACTCTTCGAATTGCATCGCGCACGCACATTGAAATGCGACAGCGGTAGCATCATCGATTCTGATTTATTATAACCCGCATGCTTTCCATTCTGATTCCGGTTTTCAATTACCGCATGGAACCGTTGGTATCGGAACTCATTGAGCAATGTACACTGCTAAATTTGTCCTTTGAAATCATTCTGCTCGACGATGGCTCGAAAGCAGAATTTAAAGCTGCCAACAAAGCCTTACCGCAGCAATTTGAAGCTGTACGTTATCTCGAGAATTCGAAAAACGAGGGCCGTTCGGTTTCGCGCAACAAACTAATGCATGAAGCAAAAGGAGATTGGCTTTGGTTTTTGGATTGTGACGGCAGGGCACATCTGAACAACTCGCTTGTTGAATCATTTTGGCAACAAAAAGAAGAAAAAACGCTGGTGAGTGGCGGACGAATCTACGCTTCTGAACCGCCCGCAGACAAATCAAAATATTTGCACTGGTTGTGGGGATCAACGCGTGAATTAATCGACTCTGAAAAACGAATGACTGACCCTGTAACCAATTTCCTATCGAATAATTTCCTTGTTTCGCGTCAATTGATGGAAGCAGTGCAGTTCAGCACAGCTTTAAACGGTTATGGTTACGAGGATACCTTATTTGCTGCACATTGCTTAGAAGGTGGATTTGATATAAAGCATATCGAAAATCCAGTACTGCACGAAGGATTGGAGTCGACCGAAGATTTTATTGCGAAGATTGAAGAATCACTGCACAATATGGTTCGCCTCGATAATATGTTTAAAAATCACAACAAGGAGATTCCGCTAAACAGTAGGCTGTATCGCTTTTATAAAAAAACGCGTCGCATTCCGAAGTTTGTAATTGTACCATTCGCGCAGATTTCGGCATCTATACTCAAAAAAAGACTGCAAAATGGAATGCTGAATTTGTTTTGGTTCGATGTTTACAGGTTGTGTTATGCAATCTGTTTACCACACAAGTAAACGTGAAGTGGTAAACGCATCCATGGCATAACGAATTCCTTCCAACCCTTCGCCACTATCTTTTATTCCTCCATAGGGCATGTGATCCATACGAAAACCGGGAGCGGAATTTATCAAGACACTGCCGCTTTTTAGTTGATGAAAGGCCGTTTTCGCTTGTTGAACCGAATCGGTAAATACCGCATTTTGCAACCCAAATCGGCTTTGGTTCAACTTCGAAATTCCCGCATCAAAATCGCGAACGGTATCAAGGATTGCCACAGGCGCAAAAACCTCCTCAGACCATACCTTCATCGACGCATTAACATGGGTCAAAAGCGTCGGTTTCCAGATATTGCGTGATGCATCGAACGCCGAAGCACCCGACAATACTTCAGCACCCGCCGCTGTTGCCTCTTCAATCCACTGTACGTTGCGTTCAAATGCCTGTTGGTTTATCATCGGCCCATTCAGCGTTTCGTCGCGCATCGGATCGCCACTCTTGATCTG
>JBKCFX010000565.1:0-18348 GCA_046303595.1 Bacteroidia bacterium | reverse complement strand
CAATACTAGAACCATCGGTAGCATTGCCAATTTTGTCGTAACCGGCGGTTAATTTATACCCAACGAGTTCGTTCAGCATTTGGCGGTAACCGAGTTCGGCATGAAAAAGACCAAATGTTGGAGAGCGGTAACCAAGGGTGAAAGGGTGAACGGCATTGCTGGAACCAAAGGCGAGTTCGATAGAGGATCCATTCTTTTTTTGTGCATTCAATATCGTACTGAATCCAAGACATAATAGGCACCATAACATTATAATGCCGCGAACACGATTCAAAGAGAAAATAGATGAAAGCATTCTTAACTAGTCATGAACAAAATATACGAATCGTTTGCAAATTTAGAATTCTTTGAGAACAAACTCAATATTTTTTTATGATTCTCCATACAATTCACAAAGTGTGGATTGAAATTAACTTAGCGCAAGATTAATGAACATTTAGTTCAGCAAAATAGTGAACATTAAAAGCCGCGAATACTGTTCTAGTTCATACCTTTGCTATCGCGATAAACCGCGGATAATATCTTTGTTATTTTATTAACAGCGTGCCCATAAACGACCATTTTAAAGACTTAATTGACGTATAAAAACTGGAATGATGAATAACGATGTTGAATTCAATGTGGAGGGCAAAAGTGTAGTAGTATTTGGCGGCATGGGCTTTATTGGCGCTAATTTGGTAGCTAAATTATTGGATTTGGGTGCTAGAGTCACAATTATCGACAATTGCTTTAATAGTAAAGAAAAGAAGTTTGTTTCGAATAATGGCACGTATGATTTTATTAACGACTCCGTTTTAAATGAAGGAAATTACCATCTTCTCGATTCTGCCAGTTTAATTTTCCATTTGGCATGCGTCCAGATCAATCATTCTTCCAAAGAGCCCGAAATAGACTTGAGCGTTAATGGTTTAAGTACGTTAAGAATACTTGAATATATCCGGAAAAAACGCCCCAGTCAATTGGAGAGACTGATTTATACTTCTACAACATCCATTTACGGGAGTCCCGAGAATTTACCAATTACGGAAAATAGCAAACCTCAAATTTTAAATCATTATGCTGCATCCAAGTTATTGGCTGAGCAATATGTAATGCTATATAATTTGCAATATGGTATCCCGGCAACTGTTGTTCGGTATTCAAATGTTTATGGCTATGGTCAAACACCGTTAAATCCATATTGCGGGGTGCTGGGAAGATTTATCCACAATGCCTTAAATGAATTGCCTCTTTCTGTTTTTGGAGATGGTGAACAAACGAGAGATTACACATTTATTGAAGATGCGGTTGAGGCAACCATTATGGCGGCGCTGCATCCTAAAGCAATTGGCGACGTCTTTAACATCGGAACGAGCATTGAAACGTCTGTAAACAAACTTATTGCCTATATTTCTGAAATAGTGCCGAATACTGAAGTAGTATATATTCCGGAGCGCGACATCGACAATATCCGCAGAAGGGCATTGAGCATATCAAAAATAAGTCAAAAATTAGGTTGGACGCCCAAAACAACAATTGCTCAAGGAATACTTCATACAATGGAATGGTATAAGCAGCAACCTAAATGAGTAAAAGAGTCTGCATTGGGTTCAATAATATTGTAGGTGTTGGAACTACTCTAAAGGAAGGGTTTTTGGACAATGGTATTAAGGCAGATTTTTATACCAATGAAAAAACAATACATCAATTTGATTATTCAGACAATGCAGTATATAAAAAGATTAACATTCCAAGAAAGAAGCCACTTGGTTATATATATGCATTTTTAAAGGTGCTGACACTTGCAGTTAAGTACGACTATTTTATCATTATCCAGCTCAATGGGAATTTAATTAATAAATACAAAGACATACGCATATTAAAATTCCTTGGAAAAAAGACGATGTTAATTCTTGCTGGATGCGATGCGCGAATTCCCGAAAAGGTAGAAGATTTTAAATGGAACCCTTGTCGCGATTGCACAGAAGAGTACAAAAATTACGTCCGATGCGAAGTGAACTCGAAAAAGAAAAAAATAAGGCAAGCTGAAAATGTATTTTCGGTGATTGCCAGTCCCGAAGAATGCGCCGGCTACTTTAGTCGACCTTTTCAACCTTTCCGTTTTCCAATTCACACCAAAGCGTTTACTCCTATTTACCCTATTGTTGGAGAGAAGCTTATAATTTTACATGCTCCATCGCATCATCATGTAAAGGGCACACGTTATATTAAAGAATGCGTAGAACTGATAAAGGCTCAATACAAGCATGTTGAATTTGTGTGCATTCAAAACGCACCCAAGTCTGAAGTCCTGTTTCATTTAAAAAATGCGCATATTGTCATAGACCAGATGCTAGTTGGCTTCTATGGAATGTTTGCCGTTGAAGCAATGGCTCTTGGAAAGCCCGTAGTTTGTTACATACGACCAGATATCTGGAAGGATATTGGAGATAATTGCCCAATAATAAATGCAAATCCGGATAACCTTTATGCTTGTCTTGCGGGTCTTATTGAGAACAATGAGGCGCTGCACGAAATGGGCGTACAATCGCGAAAATATGCTGAAAGCAAGCATGATGTAAAAATCGTTTCGAGGAATATATTGAACTGGTTTAACGAAAAACGCGCGGTATTATGAATTTATTGCGGCAATTTTCTAAAGACACATTGCTCTATGGGCTAGGCAAAGGAGTAAAAAAATTCATAGGACTTCTATTATTGCCGTTGTACACACGTGCACTAAGTCCCGCTGAATTTGGCATTGTCGATTCTTTAGGTGCCTTGTTGTTCTTCATTTCTGTGTTTTTTACCTTGGGTCTTGATTCATCCACATCCTATTTTTATTTTAAAGAGCAAAATGAAAACGCAAGAGGCCAAATACTTTATACGGCGTTTGCTTTACGATTGTTGGCAATAATTCCGGCTACTGCATTAAGTTTTTTCGCTCATCCTATATCTAAACTAATGTTCGGTACCGAACAATATGCAGGTGCTGTGTTGATTACTTTTCTTCTTATTCCTGCCAACATTATCATGAGTGAGCAGGAATTGGTGTATAGATTCAATCGCAAAGCATGGAATTATAATTTAATTACCATTTCGAAATCGCTCTGCAATATTGTTGGCGGAATTTTCCTAGTTGTTCACCTAAAATGGAGTGTACTTGGGGCACAATTGGCCAGTTTGATTAGTACGATAGCAATTGTACTTTTTTCTTTCATCTCGTATACGAGGTTTCGTTATACTTATAAATTCAACGGTGGCATAGCTAAGAAACTAGTTCGCTATGGCTTTCCACTTATATGGGCAAGTTTAGGAGTATGGGTATATTCTGTCTCTGACCGTTTTTTTTTAATACATTACAAATCACTCGACGATATTGGATTTTACTCAATTGGCAGTACATTTTCACAGCCCATAGGCCTGATTAATATGGCAGTACAAATGAGTTTTGGCGTTCTTTTCTATGAAGTTTACCATGCCGAAAGTGGGGAATTAAAAACTAGAAGCAAGCAACTCATGAAGCAAATCCTTTATTTGTATATTTCTGTGGCAACAGTTTTGGCTCTTGCCCTCTGTATTTTCTCATACGAAATACTCGAAGTGGTAGCGACTACGCGTTATATTAATGGAATCGTAGTAATTCCGATTCTAACCTGTTCTCTGATTTTTGCCCAAATAATTGAAATTGTTCCTGCTGGTATTTCTTTGTCTGAAAAAACATGGCATTTTACTTGGATAATATTTGTCGCAGCAATCGTAAATGCCGGATTAAATTTCATTTTCGTTCCGGCACTCGGTTATATGGGCGCTGCAATAACTACGCTCATTGCCAATCTTGTATACTTTATTTTAGTCGACAAGATTTCAGCGCGTTATTTTGATGCTGATTTTTCTCGTTTAAAAATTTTCACTTTTATGGCAATTTTTTTAGTGTTTTCGCTAACTTTTCCGCTTTCTGAAATATATTGGAATTATACATTTCATCCTGCGTTCAAACTTTTACTCCTGCTCATTTTTATACCACTTCCCTTTATATTTGGTTTTATAAATAAATCAGCCGTTCACGTTTTCCTTAGTAAATTGAAGGGCTGATTCACTATTAATTTTCTCCTAAACGAATCATTGCTTTGATTGTATTCTATAAACTTTTTCAAAATCAATAAGTACTTTATACTCCTCGGTTGATTAACACAGTAGCGTTTATGAAGAACGAAGAATTTAAACAATGCATATCCTGCGTAATGGATTCAACAGATCCAGATATCCAATTCGATACGTTTGGCGTATGCAATTATTGTCTTAATTATTCTTACCGAAAAAGCCTTTTTGTTCCGAATGAAGGCACCCAAAAACTAGAACTGGCTGAATTGGTTCAGTTTTGTATGAATAAAGGGAAAGGTAAATCTTTCGATTGTGTGATTGGCGTTAGCGGAGGCGTTGATTCTACCTACGTTGCTTATCTGGTTAAACAATTGGGGTTAAGACCGCTTGCCGTACATTTGGATAATGGATGGAATTCTGAACTGGCTATTTCAAACATCCGAGCTGCACTACATAAACTTGATATCGAATTGCAAACGTATGTGCTTGATTGGGAAGAGTTTCGTAATTTACAACTAGCTTTCCTGAAGGCTTCAACTCCAGATTCAGAGATTCCAACCGATCATGCAATAGTTGCATTGCTTCGAAAGATTGCAAATGAAGAAAACATACCTGTAATCTGGGGTGTTAATTTTAGCTCTGAGGCTATCTTACCCCAAGCTTGGTCCCAAGGGCATATGGACTGGACGTATATTCGAAACGTAAACAGAAAGTTTGGTAAACAGGCATTGAAAAACTTTCCCTATTATAGTATTTGGCGATTAATCTACTACAACCGATTTAGAAAACAAAGACTATTTAATATTCTTAATTTGATAGATTACAATAAGGAGGAGGCAAAGCGAATGCTTGAATCTGAAATCGGTTGGAGAGATTATGGTGGGAAGCATTATGAATCTGTTTACACACGCATTTTTCAAAGTTACATTTTGCCGGTAAAATTCGGTTACGATAAACGAAAAGCCCACTACAGCTCCCTAATACTTGCTGGACAAATGAGTCGAAATGAAGCGTTGCATCTGTTAGAAAGCCCGTCCTTTGATAAAGAAACAATAGATGCCGATATTCAATACTTGATTAAAAAACTACAGATATCGCGCACGGAATTCGATGAAATTATGTTGCTGCCTCTCAAAACTTATCACGATTACAGATCAAAATGGGTCGATTCGGTGAAATATACCGAAAAGCTTATTTTTAAATATCTCATCTCTGTGAAAAAGAAAGTATTTCGTTAATATTTGCCTAATGCAACCACAGAAGGTAATTTATATCGACTATAACTTTAATGATTCGAGGTATCCTAATAAACCCGGTGACGGGGATTCGTGGTTTACGCATGGTTTTGGCGGACTTTATTCACGGAAGTTTAAACAATTCAATCCGCAATACATTGTTGAATGCTGGAAGGCCGATCGATATGCAAAGAAAATGGTAGTGAAGGAAATTGATGATGTCAGGTTTGTCATATTTCCTGCATTTTCATTGGGGCCGATTGGACTATTGTCTCCCAGTTTAATTAGGGGACTTAAGCGTGCTGTGAAATCGAATCCCGAATCAATCATTAACATATCAAGCTTTTCGCATTTATTATTTTACAGCATAGCACTACTGCTTAAAAATGCAAATATCGTTGTGCAACACCACGGCGAAAGTCCTGCACGTTTCAAAATGCAGCACCATGGTGGAATTCGTAAGTTGATCTGGAGGCTGTTGGCTGTTTTAGAGACCAAGGCAATGCAGAACGTGGACATTTTATATGTTCTCGATAAAGAGGTTGGAGACTGGTTAAATTACAAACCACGTTTAATCAAGGTTAGAAGTACAGGTGTCGACGAAGTTTTATTTCGGCCGATTGATAAATCCCTTGCCAAACAAGAGTTAGGCTTAAAGCCTGAAAAAGAATATTTGCTATATATTGGAAAGCTAAACAAGACGAAAGGCCCCGATATTCTGATTGATGTTTTCCTTGAATTGAAAAATGAGGTAGAAAATCTGGAACTCATTCTTGGCGGATGCTCACAGAACGATATCTTTTATAAAAAGGCACAAAACGCAGGCGCGAAACTGATTGGGACAATTCCACAACATCAAATTCCAGTATGGATGAGCGCTGCCTCTGTTTACTATTTGCCCAAGCTTAGTGAAGCGCACAGATTCGGTGGACTGGGAATGCTTCCTGTACAAGCAATGTTTTGTAATACACCCTACATCGGAGGAACAATGAAGTGTATAGAACCCAGACTTCAACCCAAACTGGGATGCTTGGCAAGCGGGCCTGATGAAGTTAAGAAAGCCACTAAAGTTGTGTTACGAAATAAAGAAGATTATGCACAAATTCGCGAGCTTGTTCTACCATTGTATTCGTGGAAATCTATCGTGCGTGAAACAGAGAAAGATTACCAAGGTTTATTAAAAATTAAGGTTTAGCCTTTTAAGAAGCAGCCAAACACAATGTGCCCCAATTTCAATATAAACAAACGTTTACTTCTCAATTAATCGAAGGAAATGTGCGGGATTTTAGGTTATATAGGTTTGGATGGAAGTTTTATAAATCCAGTTTCATTTTCCAGTGTAAATCAAATTCAGAAACACCGAGGCCCCGACGACGAAGGATATTTGTTTTATACATATTCGAACCGGTCCATTATAGAAGCTTTTGGAAACGAAACGGTTTTGGAAAAGAAGTCTGTTTTAAAACATGTTGATGAATGTAAAGGCACTAATCTGGCATTTGGTTTTAGAAGGCTTTCCATTGTTGATTTAAGTTCGGCGGGCCATCAGCCAATGACTGAGTTCTCACGCCGATTCTGGATTGTGTTTAATGGCGAAATTTTCAATCACAATGAACTGCGAAGCGAGCTTAGGTTACAAGGCTTTGTATTCGAAACAGATTCAGACACCGAAGTAATTCTGAATGCCTATCGATATTGGGGTAAAGATTGTGTTTCCAAGTTCAATGGGATGTGGGCATTTGCTATTCTAGATAGCTCAAACGGCTCTGTTTTTATTTCTCGAGACCGTTTCGGAATAAAGCCGCTTTATATTCATCATATTAAGGGCAAGCATTTTGCGTTTGCGTCCGAGATAAAGCCTTTATTGGCGATGTTTGGTGGAACCACCAGTAGGGCGGCAGTTGCAGATTATTTATACATGGGTACGACCAACCATACCGAATCAACATTTTGGAACGAAATACACCTTTTCCCAAAGGGTTGTTCGGCTTTTTTTGAAAATGGAGAATTAAAAACAGAACCATATTACATACTTTCAAATGAGCGGTTTCAGGGTACATTTGATGAAGCCAGTCATACATTTCGCACTTTACTTGCCGACTCAATTCGATTGCGCCAGCGCTCAGATGTTCAACTGGGTTTTGCACTGAGTGGTGGACTTGATTCTTCTTCATTATTGGGTTTAAGTCGAAAGATCCTCCCAAATGATAACGTCGTAAGCTATTCAATGGTTTTTCCGGGCGATGTCGCTGATGAAAGTCGATACATCGATGCGGTGAATGGCTTCAACAATATGCAATTCCAGAAGTTCACCTTCCGGCCAGAAGATTTATTGCAAGACCTAGATGCATTTTGCCTCAGTCAGGAGCAGCCATTTGGAGGTTTGTCGTATTATGGTGAATTTAAGTTGAAAGAGTGTATGCATATGGCCGGTGTTGTAGTGAGTATCGAAGGCCAAGGAGCCGACGAAATTATTTCAGGGTATAGCAATTTGCTACCGTACTATTTTGCAGATTTGCTGGCAGAAGGAAAATGGACCGATTTTTTATCAAGGGCAAAGCAATTCGGCATTCCGCTTAAAAAGGCTCTAAAGAGTGCCTCCATCGTTATTTATGAAAAAAGCCTCGGTGGAAAACAAACCTACAACTTAAGTAAGTATCCATCATTCGACCCGATTTATTATACAATTTCTGATTCTACGAAGAAACGGAATGACCAAAGTCGAGGCTTTTTGCAAGATGAATTGAAACAACAGTTATTATTTACATCTTTGCCTGAACAATTAGTTAAGGCAGATAAAAGCGCCATGCAATTTTCAATCGAGGCTCGATTCCCATTTTTGGATTACAGATTGGTCGACTTCACAGCCACTCTCCCGTTTTACTTTAAAATACACCATTTTTCAAAGCATATTTTGCGTGAGTCATTGCGTGATGCGCTGCCTCCAATAATCAGGAACAGACGCGATAAAATAGGTTTTGCAGTTCCGGTCGAAAAAATGTTATCTGACCAATTGTTTCAGTATATGCGCACTAGGATAGCTGAAGCAAATCTACCCGGATTTAACTCGGAACGTTTTCAGGAAGAATTCGGAACGAAGGAATCTATCAATTGGAAGTATTGGAAAGTTGCATCGCTCATTTTATGGCAACAAGTGTTTGATTCTTACAGGATTAACAATGCGATAACTATAACAGAACAATCGTGAATTTCGCAACAATAGTCATTTGTATCGCAATTCTTTTCACATTGTTGGTATCCTACAAGTGGATTTCCGACGGAGCAGAGCACCTATTTTGGACTTCATTAATTTTTTATTTTGATCCGGGCGGGTTTTTTTCGGGTTTTTCAGAGGGTAGTATTTTCTGGCGTATAAAATATTATGATGTGTTTTTCTTATTGATGATGGTAAGCTGGATTTTATCAGATTTATGGAAAAATAAAATTTCATTTGAAAAAGACAGATTCAGGTTTTTTACGGTGGGAATTGCACTATGTTCCCTTTATTTTTTAGTTGTTTTCGGATATATAATACCAAACGTATATGGTTATGATGACTTTTTATTATTCCTTCAAAAAAACAGACAATATTTTTATTGTTTTCCTGTCATGATTGCGGTGTATCAATTTACATATTTTCGTTTGGATGCATTTATAAAACCTTTTCTGATTATATCCATTTTTTCTCTCCTTGCATTTTTTATTACACTATTGTCCGGAATAGAATTATTACCAGTTATCAAATGGTCGCGATTTACTGATAATGATCGAATCGCACTATGGAGCTATGGATTAACTAATTGGCTTTTGCCGATGGGCTTTATCATTTTATTCTTAAAAAGTTCTGTTGAAGGATTCATGCGCAAAGTATTACTTATTGGAATGGCGCTGATGCTTGTAACAATTATTTTAACGCTTACACGAAGGGAGTTCATGCGTGTCTTTTTTATGCTCATAAGTATTCCTTTTATCATATCACTCACTGGCAGAGGAACATTAGTAGGAGGATATCGCAACGTTTTATTTTGGGGCTTAATTCCTGCGGCATTACTCTTTTTATTTTTCCCGCAATATTTTGGCTTTGCATCCAATTTAATTAGCGAAACGGTTACGATGCTTTTTTCAGACAATTCGTCGAATGTTGATTACAGGGTAAGTGGAGAAGGCGATTTGAACTATGTTAAGCATATCATTAGCGAACATCCCTTTTTTGGAATTGGATTTTATCCTGCGCCATGGGAAAAGGTGCTCGACATGAAAAATTCAGGAATTACATTGGGCCTTGCTTTGGATGCATCAAATGAAGTTCCTATTTATGGTGCAGTTATGCGTTTGGGTGCAGTAGGTCTCCTAGTTCCAGCACTAATTCATGGTGGTATTCTAATGTCCGCATTTAATTATCTATTTAAACTTAAAAGGTATTATAGCTTACTTAAATCGAATTCAATCGAAATATTAATAGGATTAACACTTCTATACTATTTTTTCTCATTATTTACTTCTGATTTATTTAGCCTTTTTTTGGAATATTACCACTTCCCTGCTTTTGCATTGTTCACGGCTTTGATAGGCATGTTCCTAGGATTAAGGGCTCGTCTTCAAGCAAGGGTAGAACATCATAACAACACACCGTATTCATCAACAAGTTTCAATGAAATTCAATATCAAAATACTACACCGTAAATCCATTTCGCCCAAAATTTCCAATAAAAAGTCTTAGGCCAGATTTTAATTTTAAATTATTAATGTGAAGTCATTTGCAATAATTATTCTCTCAAATGGTACGTTCGGAGGGGCTCAGCGCAGATTTACCAATATGTTTTTTGCATTGCGTGGCAAATTTCCCGGACATGCTTGGTTTATTGTAACCCAATCGATGAGAGGACAATTGGAGCAAATTTATGGTTCAGAAATGCTAGAAGGAGTTGTATCAATTGGTCCAGGTTATACTCCACCTGCAGTGAAGCGTGTCGAATCGCTTAATTCTATCAGCGCAAAAAGATTGTTTGTCCTTAAGTTTCTAAAACACACATTTTTTTACAAGGCTTATTTTTTTTATAAAACAAGACGTAATCAATTTGAATTGTTTCGCGAAATAGATGCCTTAAGCAAACGTCACAAGATTGATCGTTTTTTAGCGGTATATACAGGAGTTTTACCCCTGTATTTTTATTTCGGATTGAAGAAGCGCCCAAGAATAGTGTTTGTTAATATGGATAGCTGGTTCTCGCATCTTACTACAAATCCGAAAAGAGACTGGTTTCGTCAATTCGATCTGTTCAATAGAGCGCATGCTGAGGCCGATTTCGTTGATGTGTTAAGTCCGTATATCTTAAATGGCCTTGAAGCTAGGGGAATTCACATAGGGCAAGACAGGTATCGAATAACTGAGAGTTCGTTCACCGATTATTCACGTTGCATCGTGGGCAATAAATCAAGCTTTACATTTGTTTTTGGAGCCAGACTAGAGAAGGATAAGAATCCAATGATTTTTTTAGAGGCGTCAAAACAACTTGCTGATGAGTTTCCTGATGCACGTTTTATAATAGCCGGTGATGGCCGTCTGAGTGATGCCATTAAAAGCGAGTTAAGTTCCATTTCCAAAGCGAACATCCAGTTTGTAGGCTTTGTAGCAATTTTGCCTGAATTATTGAGCGATTCTGCAGTTTTTGTGAGTCTTCAAACAGATAACAATTATCCTAGCCAGTCAGTACTTGAAGCTATGGCGTGTGGCAATGCCATCATCGCGACTGATGTTGGTGATACACGCATGTTTGTGAACGATCAAAATGGTTGGCTAATTAATCTTGGCGTATCACCGCTTGTTGAATCAATGCGGTATTGTTTTAAAAATAAGGATGAAGTTATAGCGAAAGGTCGGTTTGCCGCTAATTTTGTTCGAGAGAACTTTTCATTAGATCGTGCAGTAGCATATTACAGCGGAATAATTTTTCCCGAAAATGAATCGAACGGTTAAATATTGTGTTGGATTGTTTATCCTGTTGATGCTGATTTATGGATTAACGGCGTATAACGTTACCATTAGCAACGATTCGTGTACCAACATTGAGCAGATTGTAGAAGGTGATATCTTTAAACGCAGTTCGCATTTTAGTTTTAATTTTCTTGGTGTGGTTTTTTACAAGGCGGTTTCTATTTTGGGTGTATGCAACCCCATTTATTCCACACAGTTTATGCTTGCGCTCTTTTCGGCACTGGGCTCAATAGCATTGTTTTTGGTTACGTTAAAGCGTAGTCTATCATTCCAAATAGCTGTTCTAGCTGCCTTGATATATGCTTTCAGCAGTAATGTTTGGCGGTTTTCACTGCAAAGCGAGTATTTGGTTCTCGTTCCTTCATTGGGCTTAATAGCCTGTGCCTATTGGACATATGGCCGTTGGTTTTTTGGCGGTGTTTTCTTCGCATTGGCATTGCTAACTAGTCCATTCGCATTGTTTATTCTTCCATTTGCATATCCAGATATTTTTCGAATTAACAGAAGGCAAATAATGTTTGGCTTACTTGGCTTTAGTATGATTTACGGCTTTGTAAGTTATTTTACCTTTGAAGAAACCTTAACCGGAGAGTGGTCTTATAATCTGGTTTATACCTACTATGCTAAGGCCATAGAGTCTATGATGCCCACACGCATCTTTTCCATTTGGGCGTATGGTTACATGCGCTCATTTCATGTACTGATGCCATTTTTTTTGATGGCCATGTGGAAAACTTGGAGGCAAAACCGAATGTTGTTTTTAGTAACTTCATTGGGAGTTATTATTCACTTACCAGCAGCAATTCCTGAAATCCGATATGGTGCCTATCAAATGACATTTTATCCATTTATAGCCAGTATTGTTGCTGTTCATATAGTTTATTTAAATAGAAGATCGCGCACTATGGCTTTTGCAGCATTCATATTATATAGTATGTTCAATGCCTACATTGTGCTTGAGGAGCGGATGTTTAAGCGGCAACTCGCAGAAACGTATACCGCCTTGCAAAACGATGCATCTATTCCCGATAGTTCCACGGTGCTGATGTATCAGGCAACGAAGCCATTGAATACTGTTTATGCAACTCGACTCAATGGCGTGGCTATATATAGCGCCTATCAAGAAAAGCTCACCGATAATTTGGAGCGCTATGAATTGCCAGATTATGCAAAGATTAGCGAGAACAACAGAATTGTTTATTTAATTGAAAGTGGAACATCAATGCCTGATGATAAGCTAAAACTTTTAATTTCGAACTTCGTGAAAAATCAGGGCGCAAAACTTAAAGGTTTTGGGATGGAAAAGGCAAAAGAAATGTACTCTACCGCAACCTTCGAATTATTGCCCGGATATTCAATCCCGGTTTATAAGCTTACTCTACCGCGATCTGAATGAAAGTTGCAGTTTGCATTGTTTTTTATGATGATTTAGAGCATCTCCAAAGGCTTGCTATTTCATTAAATGAGCTCGATTATAAGAACTTCAGCGTTTTTTTTCTCGATAACGATATACATAAAAAACATACCGAAACATTTAAAAAGTTCTTTCCTTCGGCTACTGAGGTATATGGACAAGGAAATCTTGGTTTTGCATCAGGGAACAATCGACTTTTTGAGGTTGCCATTCGAAACAATTGCGATGCATTTTGGGTTCTAAATCCCGACATGTATCCGCTACAGAACAGCCTAACAGAGTTGATGAATTTATTAATTAACTATGAAGATGCAGCAGCTGTTGGTCCGATTGTATTGTATGGAGACTCAATTACCAACCCCATAATTCAAGTTGCTGGTATTCGTATTAATTTTTCGACTCAAAAAAAAGTAAATCTTCATGCAGGAGTTGCAATATCTGAGATCGCACAGAAAACTCCTTACCAAGTTGATTCCCTTAATGGCGGTTCGTTGTTAATTCGCGCAGCGTGCTTTAAAGGTACGCCAATATTCGAAGAAATGTATTTTATGTACAATGATGAAATCGATCTGATGCGGCGGATTCGTGTTATGAAAAAGTCGGTGTGGGTATGCCCGACCTCCTTAGTGTTTCATTATCATAACTGGCATAGAAACAATGAAATTGGATATCACCGTATGTATTTTTATATGATGCGAAACAAATTTCTTTACTGGAAAAAGTATGGACATTACACGCATTTTCTGCTAGGTTTGATAAAAAACATTGTGCTATTCCCTATCATTGCACGTTTTTGTTACCGAACAGCAGGCTTCAGATTAATCAAATTTTATTATTGGGGAGTATTGCATGGATGTTTTGGAAAATCAGGAAAATCGGACATTAAATTCTAAGGAATATGTCGATTTTATTTATATCAATGCAGAAGTAGGATCGGTCTTCGATTCGCAGGTTATAGCCTTGCTTCGGTTTTATTGCCAAAACCATTGGTTTCGTTCGGTGAGTTTACTCTGCGGAATTGCATCTGAGTCAGAAAAGATACATGTGATTCGTTCATGTGCAGAGACAAACATTCAACTTTTGTTTTTTAACCGAAAGCCCAATTACTTCTTTTTTCATCCAGTTCAGCAATACGAGTTGTCAAAAGCACTTGCTAAACTACCTCAAAATATTCAAGACCCAATAGTGCATATTCGTGGCGAACTACTTGCATTTCATGCCCGCAATCCTCTTCAGAAAAAATGGGGATCCTTGCAACGCGTATTGGTTGATATACGCGGTGCCGGATGGGAAGAACTGGTCGAGTTCCAATCGATGTCTTCTTGGGTGCGTTGGTTAAAGAGAATAAATTACCAACAGGCTTTTTTGTCGTTACCTTTTTTTGGCGGCGTATCTGTTGTTTCAGATGCACTTAAAGATTATGTGATGAAAAAGTCGCACGTTAAATCGAACCGTATAAATACGATACCTTGTTTGGTTTCTGCTGAATTTACTTATTCGGAGGAGGTTCGAAACATTATTCGTAGAGAACTGGGTTTGATCGACACCGATCGGCTTTTGGTGTTTAGCAGTGGTGGTACTGCACAATGGCAACAAAACACAATTCTAGAGCAAATAGCCTCAGACCGTTGGAAAATCTTAAACCTATCAAAAGTTGAGCTTACAGCCCCAGGGATAATTAACCGCTTTGTTCCTCATAATGAGGTGTATAAATACCTTGCTGCCGCAGATGCTGCAATACTATTTCGCAGTAAAAGTGTTGTGAATTGGGTGGCCTGTCCCGTTAAATTTTGCGAATACTTCTGCATGGGCTTGCCAGTCATCAGCAATGGGAATGTTGAATTAATTGAAACACGTATAAAGGCATCGCCTTTTGGCATTTTGGTGAATGATGCATCTGCTGTTCACACAATTGAAAACACCTTCTTTAATGACAATCGGCGCATGGTAATTTCAGCCAAAGGTCGCCAAGAGTTTGGTATTGAGTCGATTGCTGAAAAATACCAAAAAGCCTATCAAAGCATGCTATGAAAGTTAGAATTGTTTGCAGCGGAACTCAGCCCGATTTTGATTTTAAAGTGCACCAGGCATTTGTTTACGATCAGGTAGAATCAATAGCAGCAGGATATCCCGAAACCGAATTTCAGTATTTCTTTATAAAGCAAAAGGGCGTTGCGGGGTATTTACGCGAATTCCTACGTTTGAGATCGGAAATCAAAGAGAATCCATGCGATTTAATTCACGCACATTTTGGGCTTGCCGCTTTTTTAGCCGTTTTGCAGCGCAAAGAACCTGTTGTTGCAACATTTCACGGATCAGACATTAACCACCCTAAAACGCGCATAATTTCAGCTGTAGTAAATGTTTTAGCGCGCGCATCAATTTTTGTAAGTGAAGGGTTGAAGAAAAAAGCACTATGCACAATACGTTCTACAGTAATTCCGTGTGGAGTTGATTTATCACTTTTTTTTCCTCGCGACCAAGTTCTTTGCCGAAAGGAACTTGGTTTAGATCCGAAAAAGAAGTACATATTATTTGCCTCGCATTTCGACAATCCGGTAAAAAACTACAAACTACTTCAAGAGGCATTGAAACAATGGGATGGCCGTGCACCTGAAGTGTTGGAATTAAAAAACAGAACACGGGCCGAAGTGCCTATTTTAATGAACGCTGCCGACGTATGTGTGTTAACATCCTTTACAGAAGGTTCGCCTCAATTTATAAAAGAGGCCTTGGCATGCAACCGACCCATTGCCGCAACAGATGTAGGTGATATTTCGGAACTAATTAAGGGTGTAGAAAACTGCCGAATTCTTACCTTTGTGCCCGAAAATGTAAGACAAGCAATCGATTCTTTGTTGGAAAAGAAGTTGTCCAATGGGAGAAAAAACATGGAGCGACTCGACAGCCGGGTCGTTGCTAAATTAGTTTCTGAAGTTTATAAAAGTTTGAGAAAAAGTTGAAAACATGTGAAATTGGGATTTGGAACGATTCTGTTCCGGGCTTTAGACTCGACGAAAACGGCGTATCTAATTATGCCAGAATACAACAGAACTTGATGAATGATTATCCGCAAGGTGAATTAGGCAAAAAGCAGTGGAATACTATTCTTGAACGCATTCAAGCCCTTGGGAAAGGAAAAAAATACGATTGTATTATTGGTGTTTCAGGTGGAACCGACAGCTCATATTTGCTGCATCTTGCTAAAGCTTACGGACTTAGACCATTGGCTGTAAATCTCGATAACGGGTGGAGTTCAGATATTGCCGTTAAGAATATCAAAAGCATGACCACAGTTTTGGGCATTGACCTTGAAACATATGTGGTTGATTATGAGGAGATGAAAGATATTCTTCGCGCTTACATGCGGGCAGGATTGCCTTGGATTGACAATCCAACCGATCAGGCTATTCAAGCTATCTTGTATCGATACGCCCGACGCGAAGGCATTCGTACTATCCTCATAGGTACCGACTTTCGCTCCGAAGGGAAACAACCAACAGAGTGGACGTATGGTGATTACCGTCAATTGCGCTTCATTCATAGGAAATTTGGAAATGGGAAACGGAGAACCTATCCATCAAAGCCACTTTGGTCCGTGTTATATTCGGGTTATATTCGAAAAATCAAAATTTATTCCCCGTTCAATTACATTGAATATAGAAAACAGGATGCGCGCGATTTGCTGGAGAAACAGTACAACTGGCAATATTATGGAGAACACCACCATGAGAACCTTTTTACAAAATGGGTGATTGGATATTGGATGTATGAAAAATTTGGGATTGATAAACGTATAATTACGTATTCTGCTCAAGTTTTAAATGGTGCAATAAGTCGCCATGATGCGCTTAAAATTTGTTCCAACAAACCGTATAATCCTGAAACCATTGTATCCGATACAGAGTATGTGATTAAAAAGTTGGATATCGGGAAAGAAGAATTTTCAACAATATGGAACGCACCAAACCATACGTTTTCAGATTACCCTTCTTGGTATTTTCTTATCCGTAGGTTTGTTCGACTGGTATTACCTCTATCAAAATTAATTTTATCGTCAAAGCCTAAAATATTTTATGAAATGGAACAGCGTTAATTTCTGCAAAATATAATAGTGTATAAAGAAAGTTTACGGCAATAAAGATGAATAGCAATCTAGTAATAGTGGATTATGGAATGGGTAACTTACGTTCGGTTGAGAAAAAGCTTCATAGAATGGGGGTCGACCCCATTATAAGTAGCGATCATAAATTGATAGCTCAGGCCTCAAAACTTATTTTACCTGGGGTGGGTCATTTTGCCAATGGTGTTCGAAACCTGAAAGAAAGAGGTCTTTGGGATGTTATCAATGAGCGAGTATTAAATGACAATATTCCCATTTTAGGAATTTGTCTAGGTATGCAACTCATGTGTAAATTTAGTGAAGAAGGAAATGCTGAGGGATTCGGGTGGTTTAATGCAAATGTTAAGCGATTTAAGGTCAGCGACACATTACGATTTAAGGTGCCACACATGGGTTGGAACGAGTCCATTCCGGCTAATGCGAGTTCATTTACTGCAGGACTTTCGGATGCAGAATCCTATTATTTTGTTCATGCATATCATGTTGTTTGTGAGGACAATACCGACATTCTCGGAAAAACAATTTACGATTACGAATTTGTTTCGATGATTGGCCGTGGTAATATTTTTGGGGTTCAATTTCATCCTGAAAAAAGCCATTCTTCGGGGGATATCCTATTTAAAAACTTCATAAACAACTAATTATGTTTCGTCCGCGTGTAATACCCGTATTGCTGCTACGCAACCAAGGCTTAGTTAAAACAGTTGGTTTTGATAAGCCACGTTACATTGGCGATCCGATTAATGCAGTAAAACTATTCAACGATTTGCAAGTTGATGAACTCGTTTTTCTAGACATACTGGCAAGCAGAGAGGGACGGTGTATTTCGCCTGAAATTATCAAAAGTATAGGCGATGAAGCCAATATGCCATTTGCAGCTGGAGGTGGAATATGCTCGGTGCAACAAATTGAAGAAATTATAAAGGCGGGTGCAGAGAAAGTGGTAATTAATACCGCGGCAATTGAAGTTCCTCATATAATTAAAGAGGCATCACAAACATTTGGTAGTTCAACCATCGTTGTTTCGATAGATGTTAAAAAGAAATTCTTGGGTAAGAGACAGATTTACACTAGAGGCGGCACGAAGGCAACTGGCCTCGACCCTGTTTCATTCGCCCAAAAAATGGAGCAGGAGGGCGCAGGCGAATTGTTTGTTACTTCAATTGAAAAAGAGGGTCTTTTGCAAGGCTATGATAACGATTTAATCCATTCAATTTCAGCCGCTGTTAGCATCCCGGTTGTTGCTCACGGTGGAGCAGGAAAACCTGAGCACTTTACTGATGCAGTAACAAAAGGGCACGCTTCTGCTGTTGCTGCCGGCTCACGTTTTGTATACCATGGGCCGCGAAATGCTGTTTTAATTAATTACCCAACACCAGCAGAAATCAAAAATTTATTCTCGTTTTGAAGATTCAAATTGATATAGGACATCCTGCGCATGTGCATTATTTCAAGAATTTTATTTCAGAAATGCAAAAAAATGGGCACTCATTTCTAA
>JBKCFX010000564.1:0-3025 GCA_046303595.1 Bacteroidia bacterium | reverse complement strand
CTTCGATCCTTAGCATTTCCGCACAACCAGCGGTGATATTGGTTGTTAATTCCATGAAAACGAATTGCAGGGATCCATTGTTTCCACCATGCACCTTGTTCGAGCGCCGCATTCAGCAGCGATTCGCTTTTTGCCCAATTTTCTGAAACGGATTGCAATCCCGGGAAAATGCGTAGCAGGTTGTTCAATGAGTCGGTTCGTTCGATTCTTCGCTCTAACGAACTTGTCCTGCTCATTTGATAAATCAAGTTATTGATGCTAATTAAATTGTTTTTAAAAGCAGGGCGATTAAATGGAAATTCGTCTGTATTAACCTGCTTTAACAAAGTATCGGTGCGAAGCAGCGTGTGAAACCACTGCATGGTTTTATCGGGATTTCCTATTTTTCGGCCAATTCGGAAAAGCATATTGCGCTGATCTGAATCTGCAATTCGGTAAAGTGTGTCACAATCGGCCCATGTTTCGATGGTTACATAAAAAACCGGTAAGTCGAGTCCAAGGTTTTTACGGCGCGCTGTTAATGCGTTTGATGACTTGTGTGAGCCCGAAAAATCGTTAGTTGTATCGGTATCTCGAAGCGGATCACCGGGTGCGAATACACTAATTACAAATGCAAGTACAGAAATTACCAACAATGTTGGTACAAACCAGAACAAGCGTTTAAGCAGAAAGCGAATCATTGCGTATCTGTTTTTAGTTCGCCAAACCAGATATGGGGTCGTTCACGGTAGAGGCTATCGATTCCGAAACGTTTGTGCAATGCGTATTTTCGGGTGGCATTGAAGAGAAATACATAGGGTTGTTCGTCCTGTACAACAACTTGTATTTCGTGCATAAGGGTTTTTCGCTTTGCGGGATTTAATTCGCTATTGGCTTTTTCAATTAAGGAATCTGAATAGGCATTCCCAAATCCCACGAAATTACTGCCCCCATTCGACCAGCTTTCGGAGTGCCATATTTGACGAGGATCTTCGGGTTGTGTTGCGGATGACCATGCACCCAGCATTGCGTCGAACTTGTGCGCATAGGCTTGTTCGTAGAAGGCCGAAAATTCTAGTCCGTCCGGCTTTAAATCTATTCCAACCGTGTAAAACGCATTTTTAATCAATTGTACCAATTCGCCCGTAACAGGCGAAATCATATAACTCAATGAAAAAGAAAACGGGACACGTTTGCCATCGATGATTTTATCGCGGATGTTGTCGCCATCGGTATCTGTCCAGCCAGCCTCGGTTAATAGCGATTTAGCTTGTTCTACATCGCGTTTCAGCAGTTGTTGACTTGGATCGTAGTCCTCCTGTCCCGGTAAAATAAATCCCGAAATTGGATACGCTTTTCCTTTCGTTATAACCGCAATAATTTCTTCGACCGGCATAATCAAGGCCATGGCCCTGCGCACCTGTCTGTTGGTGAAATAAGGCACACGTCCCGCTTCGGGTTCCCATATAGGTATAGCTAAATGAATTCGTAATACCTGAAAAATAGGATTCATTGAAGCCACTTTTTCCCTGCAAACGCAATAAAGCAGATGCAGATAATTCGGGCGAGAAATCAATTTCTTCGCGTTTCAAGGCTAGAATAAGTGGTTCCATTTCGCGAATAACCTTGAAAATGATGCGCTCCGGATTGTTTTGATTCTGTGGTAATGTGCTAGAATCGCCCCACCAGTTTTTTTTCTTTCTTAGAATGATTTCGCTTCCACTATTCCAGGACTCCAATTTATACGGGCCAAGTCCATCCATTTGTTTTGAAACACGTGCCTTGTCGGGATGATTAAATGCATTAAGGAATTCAATTGCCTGTTCTTGAATAGTGCTTGCATTCGATTCGTCGGTTAATTGACCAAAACTGTATTTCCCTAAAGCATTCTGAGGGTCCCAAAATGCACGCTGCAGCAGGACTACATACGACAATAAATTCGAATTGTCGAAATACCTCTTTTTCATGCGCATTGAAAATGCATAAGGATTATATGGATCTCGATCAACCGATTCGACATTTGCGAAAATGGATTTCATGTCGGATGCCTGAACACCGGGAAAAACGAGAACTTTGAGACTAAATACGGCATCTTCAGCAGTAACCTCCCGCCCATTATCCCAACGCATTCCTTTGTTCAAAACACAGAAGTAGGAAAGCGAATCGGATTGAATTATTGGTGCTGTTTCGAGTGCATCCGGCACAAGTTTGCCACGCGCAAGGTCAATTGTCATCAGTTTTTTCTGACTGCATTGCTGAATCATGCGCTGATATCCATCGTTGTTGTTTACCGGATGTAAACCTTTGGGCTCGGCCAGGATATGCACAATGACACTATTGTCGTTGAGGTTACGATGTTCGACACAGGATGCAAATTGCATTACCATGACGCACGTATACACTAAAATAAATGCATAATTACGATTGAGTCTGTCAATCTCTTTGCAGAAAAAATTGAGGAATATTCTACATTTTTTCGAACGCATAAATTGCTTAGCGAATAAAACGCAGATGTTTTATCTGTTTTAAATCATTGAACACGAAATCATACACGCCTGAAGACCAATTGCGCACATCGATTACAAGCGCATCCCCGCCCAAATGATTTATTGATTCAATTCGTTGACCTGCTGAATTAAACACCTGCAGCGTATATGATTTTAAAAAACCATTTACCTGACGGATGGCAATCTGATTGGATGAAGGGTTGGGGTAAATGTAAAAGTCTACCTGAGTTAAATCTTCAATTCCAACTTGTTTGATTACCTCAATGGCAAGTGAAAATGTATCTGAACCACATTCGTTGTCTACAATCTGAACAACATTCCATAAATATTCATATGGGAAATTATACACAACAGAATCTCCGACAAGTATTGTATCGTTTATTAGCCAGGTTGAGGTTTGGTTGGCAGAAGTATTTGCTTCAAAAACGACTTCAAAATTGGAGATTTGGTCCCATGCAAATCCTGTAACCGGACTTATTCCAGCACCTACAGTTAAGGCTTCCGAACTTCCGGCACATCCATTCAAATCAATATAATTG
>JBKCFX010000563.1:0-2623 GCA_046303595.1 Bacteroidia bacterium | reverse complement strand
GTTATACAACATTCATTATAATTCATTACGAAAAAATTAATCAGAATATGAAGTAATCAACAGACGGAAAGAGGGATGTTTCGAACAATAACATCGCAACGACTTTATTTTTTTCAAATAATCCATTCGGCGATTATGCATTATCGCCAATTGAGGCAATCAGAAGATAGCCTTGCAGATTAGTAATGATAATATAAAGAGGAACATCAAAATTATTTATTCTCCATTCTTGCGAGCACTTGGTTCATGCGATGCAGCCAAAACGAAGCTCCTTTTACATTCCAATGCGTGTCGCCCCGACGATACACTTGCTCCCCAAACCGGTTAAAGCTATCGTAAACAGAAACGCAACCAGCCCCTGTTTCTGCTATGCGTTTCTCCAATCGTGGAATGAGCATATTGTAGATTCTACCTTTGAATTGAGGTGCCACACTGGTAACAGGATTTGGAATAAATGAAAAAATCACAGAATCAACTCCGGCTTTTTTGTAATGCTTCACCAGACGAGACATTCCGAGAATCAATTCGTCTTCTTCCTGCACCTCAAGCTGCCTGAAACTACTCATGTAGATGTATTTCGGATCAGTTGTAAGTTTCTGAAAAAGCATGTTTTTCTCTGAATAAATTTCAACTTCCGGAGCAATTTTACCAAACACGCCACGATTAAATTCTGCTTTAATTTCTTTTATGCGCAAAGCCAATTCGTTTTCAAATAGCACCGCTTGGATATTTTGATCGCTAACATCAGCTCTGCCAAGGTATTTCTTCAGATACTCGGCCATACTCAATGGCTTTTCAACCAGTGTAAAACCTACATCGCCGTTTGTTCCTAACTTCGCCAAGTACAAAGCCAATTGATTTTTAGCAAAACGCAAACGAATATTCTTTTCGGCGCAGGTAACAAGCAACACAGAATGCACAGCAGAATCTGTTTGAAGGGTAAACCGCTGATCAGCTGCCTGATTCCAGTTTATAAAACTATAATTGCTTACGCCTTGGTAATGGGATTGGTTGAATGATGCTGTAAAGCTATCACCCAAAACAAAGAGATTGATGTTTTTTTCTGTCTTTGAAGGTAATGCTTGAACAAACTGTGTAGTGTCTCGGTATTCGCGAAGATAAGCGTAGCGGTATAAATCGCCGAGTGCATATAAATCGATTCCGTATGGTTTAAGCAGTAAAACCGCTCCAGGGATTTTTATCAGTGCGTAAACCGCAATTAAAACCAGTATTGAACTAAAATGAATTAATCGCATCAGAACTGAAAATAAAGAAACGAGCTCGACTTAAAATTCCCAAGGAAATAAGTTGCAATAAGCAGTACCGAGCAAGAAAGCCACGGACTTTTCGAAAACAACCTGTCTTGCCACCTGAAATACTCACTCACAGGTATCAAGAGTACGATGATTAATCCATAAAGAATTTCAGGAACAGTGAATTCCATCGCTAGCGGAGGTTTATTCCATTGAAACAGTGAGTTGAACAATCCTATTGCATCATTAAATGAAACAGCCCGAAAGAAAACCCAGCATAGCATAACCCATACTTGCGTTCGCAGCCAGTTTACAATGCGAAATCCTTGTTTTCGGCGTGGGGAAAAATAATTTTCTACAATCAAGCCCATTCCGTGAAGAAATCCCCAAAATATAAAGTTCCATCCTGCTCCATGCCAAATTCCGCTCAACAGAAACACAATCATAAGGTTTAACCCAGACAAGATGATGCCATTTCGATTTCCGCCAAGCGGTATGTAAACATAATCGCGAAACCACGTACTGAGCGATATGTGCCACCTGCGCCAAAAATCAGACAGGCTGCAAGCCAGGTAAGGTTGCCTAAAATTGACCATTAATTTTATTCCGAGCGATTGCGCAATGCCCAAGGCCATATTGCTGTAACCCGAAAAGTCGGCATAAATCTGAAACATAAAAAACACGATGGCCAGAATAACCTGTGAACCTGATGCGAGCGAAGGTTCATTGAAAACAGGATCTGAAAAAGCAGCCAATCGGTCGGCTACAGCCACCTTCATAAAGAGTCCTTTCAGAAACAGGTAAAGCCCCGCTTTAAACTCTTGAGCATCAAATGATTTAAATTTTGTGAATTGAGGTAAAATATTTTGCGGCCGTTCAATTGGTCCGGCAACCATTTGAGGAAAAAATAAAACATACAACGAATAGCGAAGCACGTTTCGTTCTGCCGGCCAAGTTCTCCGATATACTTCAATTAAATAACTCAAACTTTGAAACACATGAAACGACAAACCGACCGGAAGAATCCATTCGTGCCTTGGTATGGATGCACCTGCAAGATTCAGATTTTCGGCCATAAAATTCCAATACTTGAACGACGCCAACAAAGCCAAATTCGAAGCAACACAAATTCCCAAACAGATCTTTTGGCGATAGCCCGATAATTTCGCCAACAACAAGGCGCCAACGTAATCGAAGGCAATTAAACCTAAAAGTATAAAGATATAAAGCGGGAAAGCCGCCATATAAAACCATGCACTTAAGAGCGTTAGTGCAAGCATTTGAGCAAAATTGCCTCTCAGGAAATAATGCAACAGAATGGAAATCGGAAAGAAAAGAAATAGAAATTCAGCCGAATGAAATAGCATAAT
>JBKCFX010000562.1:0-9034 GCA_046303595.1 Bacteroidia bacterium | reverse complement strand
CGGTAGGAACAAAGTCTTTCTGGCGTTCCTGCAAAAGATCAACTTTGGGCGTAATAACCGGGGGCTTTTCAGAAGGAAGCGCAACCGATAATTCTTCAGGTTTCTGCTTCTCCTCAATAACAGGCGCTGTGGCTACTATGGGTGTTGTATTTTCCATCGGCTCCTCGACCTTGATTTCAGCAATCGGTTCCTCCACCACCTCAATTTCTGAAACCGGCACAGCAGCGGGTTCCGATTTCACTTCCTCTAGCTTTGTTAACTCAGTAACAGGTTCAACTTTTGTCTCAACTGGGGTTTCAACTTGGGCTATAGGGCTTTCTTCAACCGGAGCACTGAATGGTTTTCTGCGTTGCAATTCTGCCGCCGTGCGCAAATCAAGAAACACCTCATACAAATCGCGCACATCCTTTAAAACCAAATCAACCTCAACGGTTGGAATTTGCTCCTTGTACGTTAAAATTCGACTGTATTGCTCTTCCAATCGAATGAGCAGATGATTTATATCTTCCTGAATCCGGCGAACATCCATAATAAAATTCCTAATCGTGGTTGGAACGCAATTTAATTAGATTTGTATTCAATTTTGAAAGACAAATTATTTATTTGTTCACGATTTATTCATGTTTCTCGAAAACACCATTCACCCGTCGAAAAAGAAGGGCTGGATTGAAGTAGTTTGTGGTTCGATGTTCTCCGGAAAAACCGAGGAGCTCATTCGCCGTTTGCGTCGCGCCCAGTTTGCCAAGCAGCGGGTCGAAATATTCAAACCCGCCCTCGATGTGCGTTACCACGAAGCCGATGTGGTGTCGCACGATTCCAACTCCATTCGCTCCACGCCTGTTGAATCTTCTCAAAGTATTTTACTCCTTTCTACCGATGTAGATGTAATTGGGATTGATGAAGCACAATTCTTCGATATGGAACTGGTGAATGTATGCAACGAGTTGGCCAATCAGGGTATTCGCGTTATAGTAGCAGGTCTCGATATGGATTACCGCGGATTTCCGTTCGGCCCCATCCCTGCCCTATTGTCAACGGCCGAATACGTTACAAAAGTGCATGCCATCTGCATGCATTGCGGCAATCTGGCCAATCATTCGCACCGCATCGATGCCAGCAACAACAGCTTGGTGCTCTTGGGCGAAACCGACAGCTATACGCCGCTCTGCCGCGATTGTTTTTACAGCGTCAATCCATTGCCGTATTCCGGATTGAAGCAAGACCGCGCGTCATGAATTCCCGCACCTTAGAAGAATTAGCGCAAGGTTGTTCCGGAAAAATATTCCTCGGAAATCCGAGCAACAATCGTGTGGATGAATTGCTTTACGATAGCCGGAAATTTGTAAAAGGCTCGAACGTACTATTTGTTGCCATTAGAAGTAAACGTAACGACGGCCATCGGTATATTGAGAGCTTAATTCAGTTGGGTGTTTCAAATTTTTTGGTTGAATTTATTCCCGATTCCGTTAAATCTGCCCCGTGTAATTTCATCGTTGTACCCGATTCTTTGCTTGCCCTGCAGGAAATTGCAGCGCATTGTCGTAAGGAGTTTGGCGGAGAAATGCTGGCAATTACCGGAAGCAATGGCAAAACCATCGTGAAGGAATGGCTGTTTAGTTTGTGTCAACCCGATAAACACATTGCACGTAGTCCGCGCAGTTATAATTCGCAACTTGGTGTGGCCCTTTCCTTATGGAACCTCGACCGAAAAGCAGATTTAGCCATCGTCGAAGCCGGTATTTCGCAACCCGGAGAGATGAGCCGCCTCGAAGCCATGATCGCGCCCGATACGGTAATATTTACCAACATCGGAACCGCCCATGCCGAGCATTTCGAAAGTCAACAGGCTAAATTTGAAGAAAAGGCCATTCTTGTAAAACACGCCAAGCGCATTATTTACTGTGCCGATCACGCATCCATTCATGAAGCCATGCAGCGCAATTTTTCGGTAAAATGCGTTTCGTGGGGAAACCATCCGGATGCCAATATCCGTATCAGCACTGGTGCAGGTAAAGGCCGCTTTCACGTAACATTCGCCAATAACCAATTCGAAATTGCACTGCCGTTTTTTGACCAGGCATCGGTCGAAAACGCCTTTCACTGCGTTGCCTGGATGTTGGTGAACGGATATCCTGCCGATATTATAAATACTCGGCTCCAACTTCTTCACGCACCCGAGATGCGTTTACAGCGTTTGCAGGGAATAAACCAGTGCATTTTACTCAACGATTCGTGGATTGCCGATTTCGATTCCTTGCGCATGGCAATGCACGCGCTGAAAGAACATGCGGGAAGTTTGCGCCGCACACTCATTTTATCAGATTTACCCGATTCGGGAATTGCGCCGAACGCGCTATATAACCGCGTCGAAATGCTTCTTCACGATTTTCAGATATCGCGTTTAATTGGCGTTGGCGAGCAAATCAATGCCTTTTTTGAAGGCTACACGGGCTTAAAACATTTTTACACCTCAACAGCAGAATTGATCGAGGCGCTACCTGCTCTACACCTTAACAAGGAGGCTGTTTTACTTAAAGGTGCGCGCGTTTTTGCCTTCGAAAAAGTCGCTGCTGCACTGCAGCTGAAATCGCACGAAACGGTTCTCGAAGTAAACTTGAATAACCTGGTTTCGAACTTCAATTATTACCGTTCGTTGCTCCCATCGCATGTAAAATGGATGGCCATGGTTAAGGCATTTTCGTACGGCGCCGGCACCATCGAAATTGCAGCAGCTTTGCAAACTGCAGGCGTCGATTATCTGGCCGTTGCCTTTGCCGATGAGGGGATTGAATTGCGAAATGGCGGAATCCATCTGCCCATAATGGTTATGAATCCCGAACCCGATGCTTTGATTCCGATTATCGAACATCAGCTCGAACCCGAGATTTACAGCATACGTGTTCTGAACCAATTTGTGGAGGCGCTGAATACACGCAGAGGTTTCGACGCCGAACGCATTCGCATCCACATCAAGCTCGACACCGGCATGCACCGGTTGGGCTTCGAAGAACATAATTTTGCGGAATTGATTTCCGTTCTGAAATCCTATCCCGAAATCGAGATCGCATCGGTGTTTTCGCATCTTGCGGCTAGCGCAGAACCAGAGCACGATGCCTTCACAAAGGCACAAATAAAGCGCTTCGAAACGTGGTGCGAATATTTGCAAAACGCTCTGAATGTGAAATTTCAAAAACACATCCTCAATTCGGGGGGCATTGCACGGCATCCCGAAGCCTGTTTCGACATGGTTCGACTGGGAATTGGTTTGTATGGAATCGCCGAAGGGTCTGAACAGCAGCATATTTTACCGGTTGGAAGTATGACAACGGCTGTAAGTCAGTTGCGCTATGTAGCCGAAACCGAAACTATAGGCTACAGCCGGCGCGGTAAACTAAACCGCAAGTCGCTTATTGCTACATTGCCGGTTGGGTATGCCGACGGCATTTCGCGGAAACTGGGAAATGGGGCGTATAGTTTTTTAGTAAACGGACACAAGGTTCCGACCATTGGCAGCATTTGTATGGACATGTGCATGGTTGATGTAACGGAGGTGCCAATAATTCAGGAGGGCGATAAGGTTACCATATTTTCCGGTGCCGACGATTTACATGAAATGGCCCGTGTAATGGAAACTATACCCTACGAAGTACTCACGCATATTTCGGGCAGGGTAAAACGGGTTTATTTGCAAGAGTAATCCCAGACTAATAAAAGTAAAACGCGCCGGGAATTATTCCCGCATCCCATTCATTCATAAACGTTGCATCAGACGTATAACGAAAAACTTTACCCTGCTGCACGTAATCGCGGGCATCGCTCAGCCAAATGCTTTCGTCCTGGGGATGAATGGCCAATCCGTAAAACAACCGATTGCCTTGCGAAATAAAGGGCAATGTGGGCAAATTCTCGTCTGTAATTTGCATGCGATGCAGACCCTTGTTCAAAAAATACAGGCGATCGCCGGCGGCATTGATGCAGAGTTTGGAAGGATGGTCGGTAATATCAGGAAATGAAAACTGCCGCACTACCGCGTTCGTCGAGCCATCGATGCACCACAAACTACCCGCACTTTCCTGCGGCGGAATTTCGCCTTCGCACAACACCCAAATGCGGCCTAGTTTATCGCTGCGTATGCTGCGCGGCTTCATGCCTACTGCAATGGAATCTACAGGCTGATCGTTAGCAGGATTGATTTTATACACCTGATTGCCGCCCGTATTGCATACCCAAACAAATCCGTTTAACAAAAGCATTTCTTCGGTCCAACCTTGGGTAGAGATGCTGTTTGTGATGCTGTAGGTTGCTGTATCGATACAATGTATGGTAGCCGAATATAAATCGCTCACATAGGCTTTACCAGCTCCTGTGTTTAGGATGTAACGCGGCGATAGCAAGCCATTGATGGAGCCCTTGCTTTTTCCGGTTGAAGGCTCAATGCGTTCGATGCGCTGCGAATTGTTTACCACCAGCCAAAGTTCTCCGTTTATCAAAGCTGCCGATTGCAGCACATCGCCAAGCGGACGGTTATTGGCAGCTGAAAATACGTCGTTTTGGATGGTATTTTTCTGTAAATCAATCAAGCTTAGCGATGCATTTCCCCATTGGAAATTGCCTTCGTTGAGTATGAAAACCGAATGCCCTTTTTCTTCAGGCAAATCGGGTTCGGGCTGCGGCACGTCTTTTTTACATGCCGTTAATGCCATCAAACTGCAGATGACGATTACCGTGAAACGATGCAGCCAACGCGCCATGTTGAGGTGTTTGAATTCAGTTCAAGCGTATAATAGCCTACCGGCAATTCCGATACATCAATGGAACCATCCGAATCTATAGAGCCTTTAATTACCTTTCCGTCTAATGCTATAAAGCGCGCTAAAGGCTCAGAATGGATAAAATTCTTCACCCATACTTTTTCCGAAGCAGGTTGTGGATAGAGTTTCGCTTCGCTTTGTTTCGTAGCATCAATGCCTGCGGGAACAAAGTGAATGGCGCCCACCGCGTCGAGGTCGAAGCCGCTCGACGGGAACGGCGTGGGCCAGGGGTCGGCCACTTTTCGCCCCAGTACATCGCGACTACAATACCGCGGATCTATACTCCCCACCACATCAACTACGCGCACAAAGCGGATATCCTGCACATCGATTCCTGAAGAATCGCGTAGTTCGTTTAAGTCGAAAGGGGTTCCGTAAAACAAGGGATATTTCCCTGCCAAATTGTGAATCTGCTCCGGATTGGTGTAGCCAAAGGCTGTGGTGCCGGTAATCGTATCGGTTTCGGAATACGCCGGGAAACGCACGTAGCGTTCGCCATCGGTACTGACCTCAACAAATGCCAGTTCGAGAAACGCGCCATCGAAGCTGTTTTCGAATACGGCAAAATCGTAGCCCGTACCATTTCGCAAAACTCCATCAAACTGCAGCGTTGCCGAGCCGCCATCGCCCAAACTAATCATCGGATTATCGCCTGCGCGGCCCAATGCATATTCGTCAATGCCCGACCAAGCTAGGCCCAACGAATCGTCACCCATTTGCTGCATGCCGCGCTCGATATATACATTGCTTGCCCATGCGGTAAAGACCGAGCTGTCTTTATGAATGGCAATGCAACCCGGATGGCCTAAGGCAGGATGATACTGCGCCTGCAATGTGAAGCGAAGCGAAATCAGTATAAGGAATGTCAGTATCCGTATCAATGTGAAACTACGATGCGTGTTTGTTGAAGCTCATTCTTATTATTTCGCGCCAAAATTAAATAAACCCCGCTTTCCCAGCTACTGCAGTCCAAAGCGCCGATAGGGCCTTGTGTGTTTAGGATTAATTTACCTGTGCTATTGATAACGGTGCACGTTCGAATGGCATCTCGAAAGAAAATGCTACTGCTAGTGGGATTGGGGTAAACAATCATCTCGGAAAATTCCGCTGCGTTTTGAATTCCCGACGATCCGGCATTAATCTGTAGTGCATCCAAACAGAAATAAGAGGGTGTATTGATTCCAAAATCGCCCACATCGCTCGACTCGAAACGGTAGGTTACGCTATCCACCTCGCCCAAAGAAGAAAGCGAAACGGCTGTCCAATCGCGTACCAGATAATCCTCACTATTATTTGGGAAGCGATAATCTGCTAGATAAAACGTTACCGAATCGGGTTTTACGTTGCCCGAGAGGTAGCCTTTAAATACCACGCGGAAATAATCGGGGTCGTTACCGCTCAACCCACCGAATTTTTTGGCAAACTGATCGCCATCGCGCATGCTGTTGTAGGCGTAGGTATTGTTCGTAATGCGCATAGAATCTATAATTCCCGCTGAAAGTGAGAAGTAATTGTTGCCATAGGCCACCGCATACTGTGCCGACAGCGCATAACCCGAACCGGCCTTTGCCGAATACATGTTGGTAAACCCCGATGTAACCGAATCGGTCATGTTGCTTAAGGCAAAACCTCCGGCCCAGTAGCCACCAAACGAAGTATCCCAATTGGTTGGGAAAAAGCAGCTTTGTTCGCTGATGCCATTGGAAAGCCCGTCGGAACCGTTCCAGAATGAATTTTCTGAAGCTAAGGGTGAGGTTTCGAAACCTATTAAAACCTGAGCTTTAAGTGTAATCATTCCCATAAACAGGGAAAATGCAAGAACTGGTGTTTTTTTCATTTGTTAATGGTATTTATAGAAAATTGAATTCCCAATTGAATACTGCTCATGGGCATGGGGCGCCAGAGCATAACCTGGTATTCGGTATTGAATACATTGTTCCAGCGCAAGTAGATGTTCATTTGGTTTGAACCAAACACCACGTCCTTACCGATAATTACATTAAACAGATTAAAAGCAGGCAAAGCATGTAAATTGTCGCTGCTGGTGTAACGCAGGCCGGTATGCACCATTTGCACTTCTATGCGATTGAGGCCAAAGCGCCATTCGGCCGATGCCGATGCATTAAATTGCGGCACATAAATCAATTGCCGGTTGGTATGCAACTCAATTTCATTGCCCGATTTTTCTACTTCAGCCGATACTGCCTGCAGCGATGCACGGCCAACAAGCTGATGTTTTTTAAAGCGGTAATGGATTGAAGCATTACCATTTGCGCCACGGCTGAGCACTTTTTGCACATTACAGGGCCACCAATACGAATTGCCCGGAACCCATAAAATCCAGTTTGTAATAACTGATTGAAACGCATCGGTGCGCAGCAAAATGGATGTTTTACCTAAAGTTAGATTCCAAGCCAATCCCAACTCAGCGGATGTTCCCTGTTCGGGCAAAAGATTGGGATTCCCACCCGGAATCCAGTATAAATCGTTCAAGGTTGGAATGCGGTACACACCACTAAAATTGCCATTGAGGCTTAATCCGTGCAGCAAGGCAAGCGAGGCAGATGCAAACGGAATAATGGGTGCATCGGCACGATTGGTCCACTCTTTTCGCAAGCCGGACCGTACTTTCAAGCGCGCTTCGAAAAATGCCGCATCCCATTGCGCAAATGCCGATTGCCTGCTTAAATCGCTGATGGAGGCATCATAAGCCTCCGAATGGGCCTGCTGCATAGTTTGGTTAAGACCAAACGTGATTTTTTGAGATTTGCCGAGGGAATGGGAGAATTCGGCTTCTTGAAAAAGAGTGCGGCTTGCATAGTTTTGGGCGATTGATAACGCAGAATCTTCATAGAACATGCGCTCTTCAAACCATGCGGCGCGCAGTTGAATTTGCAGTTTTGCCCAATGCATTGTCCAGTTTAACGTATTTCGCAAAGCAGCATCAACCTGATGTGCTTTTGCCACAGGAACACTCATAATGGGCGGAATGTGTCGGTCGGTTTGTTGAAGCCATAAACTGGCATTGAGCATTCCATGTTTGCCCGTTTCTACCGAAAGCGTTGCCAACACACCAGCGGCTTCGAGGCGAGCATTGCGCTGTTCCACGAGCGGAGCATGCGCATGCGCTAAGTTGTGAAACGGGAAATTATTTTCCTCCTGCAGACGAAATGCACCCAACGAAAAGCGAACCTTTTTATAGGGCAATGCCACACGAAGTGCCGTTAAACGATGCCCAAAACTGCCGTTTTCTTGAAGGAGTGCTATTTCGTTTTGATGCGACGGATTCAGAAACAGCGCTCCTCCGGCTGCTCCACTCCCCCAACTGGCAGAGGAGGCTCCTTGCTGTAGTGTAAACGAACCAAATAAAAATGCAGGAACCAAACTAATATCGGTTTGGCCGTTCATGCCGTTTTGCAGGTTGCATCCGTTCCAAATGAGCGCTGTGTGTGCCGCTCCGGTTCCGCGCAGCGAAGGCGTTGCCAGCATTGAGGGTCCATATTGCTTAATGAAAACCGCCGATTCGCGCTGTAAAACATCGGCCAGCGATAAGCCGCTTAAAGCAACGTCATCGGAGCCGCGCAAGCTCCATTGCAAAAGTGCCGGATTGGGGTTCTCGTCGCGCAATGCGCAGACTTCGAACGTGGCCATCTGTTTGGAACGCAAAAGCGAGTCGTCTTGGGCCAAAACATATCCTGACACAAGCCAAACCAACAAAATTCCTACGCCACGTTTGCTTTTCAAAGCTGCTTCTCTAATAATTCTTCGGGTAGAAAGGCAGAAGCAGCAACACAACGAACCATCGGGCACGAAGATGCATCTGAATTCTGCTCGCTGTCTTTTTTCCCGAAGACGGTGAACATTTGCGGCATTGCGGCAGGTCTTCTGACTCGCCTCAGGATCGACGCCTTCCCGGTTGCCCAGTGGCAGATTGTCGTCCCTTTTAGAGGCTTACAGCAGCGGGTACTGTTCCTGATTTTCACAGGATTCCCTTTTCATCCCGCAAAAGCGGGAACCGAAATACCGATGCAAATATAAACCGAATTGGAGCTACATTGTTTATTCCTGAAATTTTCATGAATTTAATTTCAACCTACATTTAAACATTGATTTGCATTAATTTGCGCCACCATTTTACACACCATTATGAAAAATGTTTTTTCCTTAAGCCTGATTGCGCTTCTAGTTTCGCTAACAGCCTCAGCACAATACAAACTGATTGA
>JBKCFX010000561.1:0-7311 GCA_046303595.1 Bacteroidia bacterium | reverse complement strand
TCACTAACAATGTACCGCATCCATGCCGGTGGAAATAACTATCTATTAACGTTTTGGGATATTTTACTCGCGCTTAAAGTGCCGCATTTCGCATTTCTGAAGAAGGCAAAGGAGCTTATTAAAAAAGAAAAATTCATTGCTATTCATGTTCACGATTTACCACTTTGTCTCACAGCACTGAAACTAAAAAAATACAAACCAATTGCCGTTGTAGGCGATTTTCACGAAAACTATCCCGATGCAATTACCAATTGGCTTGCGCGGGCTAAAAATCCGATTCTCAAACTAAAAAACAAGCTATTTATGGGCTATTCCAGATGGTTTGCAATTGAGAAAGAAGTGTGCAGAAATGCTGACATTGTAATTGCCGTCGTTGATGAAATGAAAGAACGGCTTAGCATCAACCATGGAATCGAACACAAGAAAATTGCAGTTGTTACAAACTCTGAAGAAAAAAACTTTCGAAATCAGGTACTTGACCCTTCGGTATACAGCCAATGGCCCACTAGTTTTAAATTAACCTATACGGGCGGCATAGATTCAGATCGCGGACTAGAAACGGCTATTCGCGGGATGGCTTTATTGAGTGAATATCCCGAAATTCAGCTTTTCATAATAGGTGGAGGTAAAGCCTCGTACATCGAGGAACTGAAAAACATTGTTCAGGAATTAAATACCAATAACACGCATTTTTTGGGGTATAAGCCATTCGATAAAATCTTTTCATACATGAATTTTGCGGATGTAAATGTGATTCCACACAGAATGAACAATCATACCGACAATACCGTACCACATAAATTGTTTCAGGGTATGATGACTCAAAAACCGGTTCTGGTTAGCTCGTGCAAACCCTTAAAACGTGTAATCGAAACAACACAGGCAGGGTTGGTATTTGAAGCCGATAATCCGAAAGACTTCGCGCAACAGGTCATGAAATTTTACACCAATCCTGAGCTGATTCTAACCCTCGGTATGAATGGCTACAAGGCAACTGTTGAGGGTAATTTAAATTGGGACTTCGATCGGCAGAACCTGATTGATATTTACAGGAAATTTTAAACAATGGACTACACCGAAAACTACGACTTAACTAATAAAGCGCTGAAAGAACGCTATAATAAAACGCTTCGTTTTTTAAGTACATGCATACCTCAAGGCGCCGAAATTTTGGATCTAGGAGTCGACAATCCGCTTTCCAAACTAATGCGCGAGGAGGGTTATCGTGTAGAAAATACAAAGGGAGAAGATTTGGATGTCCATCCGCAGGCCGTTGCCAATTTCGCTGGTGATGCAGTAACAGCTTTCGAAATATTCGAGCACTTACTCAATCCGATGGGCGTGCTGCAGCAGATTAAGGCAAATCAGCTAATTTCGAGCGTTCCACTTGCCTTGTGGTTTTCAAAAGCATACCGAAACGAAAGCGACATTCTCGATCAGCATTTCCATGAGTTTGAAGACTGGCAATTCGATTGGCTGCTCGATAAATCGGGATGGAAAATTCTAAAAAAAGAAAAGTGGGTATCGTTTGATAATAAAATCGGAATTCGTCCTTTGTTAAGGCGTTTCACACCAAGATATTATATTGTTCATGCCATTCGTAAGTAATGGTTTTGAATCTCAAGATATTTTAATTTCAGCATTGGGTTTAATTGCATAATGGAATAACTCAGGAAATTTTTCAACTAGGCGACCAAAAGTGTGTTTTGTTCCTTAATGATTACAATTTTTTCGCAATAATAACACATCCTAGACATTTGCGTTCAGAGTTTTAATTGGGTATTAAAACTCAAATTCAAATCTTCGAATTAGCCGAGCGATTCTAGAATTCATGCGTTATCAAGGAACCCATAAAGATTTTTCAATGGAATAGCCCTTAAATTTCTCTGGTGTTGTTCGATTTAATTTATGCCAGCTTATTCGATTTTAAAAGGGAAACACGTGTCCCCGCCCTGCTTAAATTTCCGAAAAAGCTATTCACATTCCTAGCGCATTTTTCCAACCGCAAAATGAACAGGTGTGTTCGTAAGTATTCACGAATCAAATCTTTAGCCTTAAATTAATAATTACTAGCGCTTTACTTATTAAAAAACGCGACAGCGACACCGAGAGATAATCGCATCTGAAACGTTATCAGCCTATTATGACTATCCGTTTTTAAACGTTTATATACGACTAGTGCCTCACTTGTTTCGTAAATTGACCTCGGGGAGGAGGAGTGGCGGACCCCAGAACGAACAGTCATTCATCATTCATTTTCAATACATTAAGTTGTTTTTTTTCGCGCCTCCACTAACGTACTTTCAGGTAAAAGACCGTTCTATAGTCGCTTCTAAAATGGCATCCCATCGAATTAAATGAGAAGAACCTATACAAAATTTTTCACCCAATAATTAAGATATGCAATTCTCCATGCCAGTTTTGCATTGCGGTTATTGCCATTTCGAAACGATTCAAGCAATTCTTGCGCTTTATCAAAACGAATAAATGGCAAACTTGCTTTATCTATTTGCGCTAAAAACGAAAGCTCGTTTCGCAACCATTTGATCTCGCCTGGCGTCACAAATGCTACCTTATCGGTTCTGTTTTTAATTTTTGAAGGCAAGGCATCTGCAACTGACTCACGCAAAATCCACTTTGTCATTCCATCGCGGATCTTAAATTCAGGACGCAATCTAAATCCAAATTCAACCAATCTGTGATCGAGGAACGGCACCCGACTTTCTATAGAGAATGCCATCGAATTGCGGTCTTCGTAATGCAGCAATGATGGAAGATTGCTGTAAAGCATCATGGCTTCGTGTTGGGCGTTTACTTTTTCGGTATTCTTTATAGAATAATCGATCGAGAACCGATCATTTTCACACACAAATCCATTTCCGTGGCGAAATTCCAATTCAATCAACTTATTCTCATCAAACAGTAAACCTGCAAGTGATTTTTTCATCACATTCTGCCAATGCCCTAAATCTCCTTTCTGATACTTAACCTGAAAACGTGCTTCACGTATTGCTCGTCCAAAACGCAATTGTTTTAAATACGAACCATACAAACGATAATAGGCATGCATATACCCTCCCAGATAATCATCGGCGCCTTGGCCACTTAAAATAACCTTGATTCCCGATTTGGCAATTTCCTTCATGATGAAGTATTGCGAAATAGGCGAAGAACCCGGAATCGGAAAGTCCTGATGATGGGTAAACCGTTGCAATTCCGAAACGACATCCTCTGTGTTCGGATTCAAGTAGTTTGCTTTTAGTTGATTACCATATTTCTGAACGAGTTCATAAACAAATGGGCGCTCATCTACTTCGCCTTGTCGGTCATAAAACACGGTAAAGGTCTCTATTTCATCAGCTATTCGGCGTTGCAATAAGGCCGAAACAATTGAGGAACTATCAATTCCACCGCTCAGGGTGGCACCTATACGAACATCACTTCGAATATGTAACTTCAGGCTGCTTGTAAACAAGGTACTGAAAGCATCGATGGCTTCCCGGTCTGAAATGGATTCAAATTCATGGGGAATTTCCCAATATTGCTTCTCTACACTATTTCCGTTTTCAAAGGTTAAACAATGTGCAGCCTGTAATTGCCGAACTTCGGCGTACATTGTTTCTGAGCGATAAGCCACCCAGCCCAACTGAACAAAACGTTTTACCTGCTCCTCATTCAGCGAATTTCGAAAAACTCCTGTTAGGCGCAAGGCTTTCACCTCCGAAGCAAAATAAAATTTCGAACCACTGTGTATGTAATAAAATGGCTTGATGCCAAAGCGATCGCGCGAACAAAACAGTTTCCCGGTTTGCTTGTTGTAAATCGCAAATGCCCACATTCCAACAAAACGATTCACACACGCATCTCCCCAATGCATATAGGATGCCAGTACCACTTCGGTGTCTGAATGACTCGAAAACGATACGCCCAGAACCTCAAGTTCTTTTTTAATTTCAAGGTAATTGTAAACCTCTCCGTTGAAAACGATACTATAATTGCCCCGCGCCATTGGCTGATTGCCATCGCTGCTTAAATCTATAATACTAAGCCTGTTATGGGCAAAACCCACTCCATCCTGGGTATAAAACCCTGTAAAATCAGGACCGCGATGTGAAGTGGCACCTGCCATCTGATGCAGAACATGACCAACCTGATCGCTGTTTAGGGTAGAATCAATTAATCCGTGAATTCCGCACATTGGGGTGCTAAATTAATTATTTCGGACTGCAACCATGCAAACTATCTGAATTGCCTGCATGCCTCTACAGCAATTTTCCAACGATTGTAGGTATTATCAGCATTTTCCGGATTCAAATCGGGACGAAACACAGCATCTGTTTTACGAAGCGATGCAACCTCATCCGAGCCCGACCATAAACCGACCTTGCAACCTGCCATGTATGCAACGCCTAATACTGTCGATTCGGTGTATACCGGACGCGACACTTCACATTGCAACTGGTTGGCTTGAAATTGCATCAGCCAATTGTTGTTGGCGGCACCACCATCTACCTTTAAATTGAGCACCGGAATGCCCGAGGCAACCGACATCAATTCCATAACGTCGCGGGTCTGATAAGCCAACGATTCAAGTACAGCCCTTGCCACATGCGCATGTGTACTTCCGCGCGTTAAACCTAAAATTGCCCCCCTTGCTTCCTGGTCCCAATAGGGCGCGCCGAGTCCAGTAAATGCAGGAACAACATAAACACCCCCATTATCAGCTACAGATTTCGCCAGCTGTTCAACTTCATCCGATGATTTTATCAAGCCCAATGCATCCCGAAGCCATTGCACCGCAGAACCTGCAACAAATACACTTCCTTCGAGTGCATAGCAAACAGAATCTTCGGTAGTCCATGCCAATGTGCTAAGCAATCCGCTTGCTGTTTTAACGCGCCTTTCACCTGTATGCATGAGCATAAAACAACCGGTTCCGTATGTATTTTTTACCATTCCGGGACTGAAGCATGCCTGTCCGAATAAAGCAGCATGTTGGTCGCCGGCAATGGCCAGAAGTGGAACATCGCTGCCTATCATTTTGGCGGGAATGTTTCCGTAATTGTAAACCGATGGGTTTATTTTGGGCAGAATCTTAGACGGTATTCCCATTGCACGGCCTAGCGACTCATCCCACATTAAAGTGTCGATATTCAATAACATCGTGCGTGATGCGTTGGTGGTGTCGGTGGCATGTATTTTCTGTTCCGAAAAATGCCACAACAGCCAGCTATCAACAGTACCAAAACGCAAATAACCTTGTTCGGCCAAGGCTAATGCGCCATCGATATGTTCAAAAATCCAGGCTATTTTACTTGCAGAAAAGTAGGCGTCGGGAACCAAACCTGTTGTATCGCGAATCGCATCTTGTCCTATTTGTTTGGTCCAACGCTCAACAATTTCAGCAGATTGACGACTTTGCCATACAATTGCGGGATAAATTGCCTTCCCCGTTCGAACATCCCAAATAATGGTTGTTTCGCGTTGGTTTGTTAATCCAGCCGCTGCAATTTCTGATGCATCTATACCGGCCTGCCTAATCGCCATCTGCATGGTTTGAACAACCGAACTCAGCAATTCATAAGGATCTTGCAAGACATAGCCTGGTTTTGGGAAATGTGTCTTAACGGGGAGTTGAGATGATGCGATTATCGAACCATCACGCCCAATAACGATGCTTCGGGTACTGGTAGTTCCCTGGTCGACAGCTAAAATGTAGGACTTTGAACGCATACAACCATTAATTATCGCTTGAATTAAATTTCTGCATCAACTCCAAAGCCGCATGGTTAACGGAACATTTCATTTGCAAAACATCAGTCTCGAATTGATGTAACAATTTTTCGATGCCATCACGCTTCATAAATGTATTCCAAAGTTCTTCCTTAAGCGAATCGTGAAGCCAACTGACAAGTTGTTTCTTCCTGTTCGACTCGAAAAAGTTGGCTTTCCGACTTGCCTTCTCAAAGCCTTCAATGGCTTGCCAAATTTCGCTCAACCCTGTTTTTTCAAGAGCCGAACATAGAAAAACTTCCACCGGCACTTTATTCTCCCGTTCCGGCAAAAAATGCAATGCCCTGATTAAGTCTTGGCGGGCAGCTTTGGCGCGCGGCAGGTTTTCACCATCGGCTTTATTTACCAAGATAATATCTGCCAACTCTGTTATTCCGCGTTTAATTCCTTGGTGTTCATCGCCGCTGCCTGCAAGGGCAATGAGTAAAAATAAATCGACCATGTGGTGGACAGCCGTTTCATTTTGACCTACTCCAACTGTTTCAACAAGAATGGTATCAAAACCAGCTGCTTCGCAGAGAAAAATGCTTTCACGCGTTCGTCGTGCCACTCCACCAAGATTACCACCACTTGGACTAGGCCTGATGAATGCGTTTTCGTTCGCTGCGAGCTCGTTCATTCGGGTTTTATCGCCCATTATACTCCCTTTGGCTATTTCTGAACTCGGGTCTACGGCAAGTACAGCAACCTTTCTACCCATTGAACAAAGTAGCGATCCAAATGCTTCGATAAACGTACTCTTGCCCGCGCCCGGAACACCTGATATACCGATGCGTATCGAATTGCCACTAAAGGGAAGCAATGCGGCAAGTAGATCTTGAGCACTGCGTCGATCTTCTTCGCGTAAACTTTCAACAAGGGTAATTCCTTTAGATAGCGCTGTTCTTGATCCGGTTCGTATGCCTTCAGACAGGGTTTCCAAATCACTTGCCTTTTCGCGGCCTGATCTGATTCGGTGGATTTGCTCTTGGTGGTTTTTTATCTTTTTTTTCAAAGCATCTGATGTTCTGCAAAGCTATAATAACCATTTTCACCAATAATCAAATGATCAACAAATTCGATATTCATCCAAATCGTTGCCTGCTTTATCGTTTTTGTCAATTTAACATCAGCCTCGCTTGGCTTTAAGTTACCAGACGGATGATTGTGAAAAACAGCTAAGGCTGAAGCGCTCATCTCGAGGGCGAATCCTAAAATGATGCGAATATCGGCTACCGTGCCGGCAATTCCACCTGCAGAAATTCGCCGTAGACCTAATACGCGCATCGACCTGCTCAACGCAAGCGCCCAAAATTCTTCATGCGGTAAATGTGCCAATCGCCCCTTCATAAATTCATAAAAATCATCGGGCTTAGTCATTTTATTCTTTTCGGGAAGCTCGGCAAACTGCCTCCTTCTTCCAAGCTCCATTGCTGCGGCGATGACCATACTGCGCGCCTGTCCAATTCCTTTTATACGTTGCAACTGAAGCAATGACTTTTGGGCAAGTTCGGCGAGATTGAAGTTGGAAGATTCTAG
>JBKCFX010000560.1:0-1869 GCA_046303595.1 Bacteroidia bacterium | reverse complement strand
GTGTTGTGGCTATGCTTGAAATGGTAAAGCAAGGAAAAATCACCATCGAAAAAGTAGTAGAAAAAATGAGTCACCACGTGGCAATTTTGTATCGAATACAAGAGAGAGGTTTTATCCGCGAAGGTTATTTTGCCGATTTGGTTTTGGTAAATCCTGCTCAGGAAGAAAACGTTACAGAAGATTCACTTTTGTACAAGTGCGGGTGGTCGCCATTTACAGGTCAAACGTTCCGCAGTTCGGTCGATAAAACCTTTGTGAACGGACATTTGGTGTATAATGAAGGCATTTTCGATGAGTCGAGAATGGGTATGCGCATGACCTTTAACCGATGAGATTGGGCCTTTTCTTTTTTGGTGTTTTATATTTTTTTGCATCCTGCAGGAAAAATGACACCGATTTGCCCGATGGCGTGCTATCTGACAGTGCGATGACAGAAATTATTCTCGATTTTGCATTGGTTGATGCAGCCTATTCGGTTAGTTTAACCAGTTTAACCTTACCACGCTTCAAAAAGGAATTGTTTTACGAAGAAGTGGTCAAGAAGCATGGAACCACCCGAAAGCAATTTGTAGAGTCGCTCGGATATTACGCACAGCATTCAAAAAGACTTCAACAGATTTACGAAAACGCCCTTAAGGAATTGAGCAAGCGTCAGGCCGAAGCTGTGCGCTAAGGCTGCGTTGCTGAATTGTTTTTCGCGTTTTATCGATTCGATGAAAACTGTTTTTCCTTCGCGGCATATCTGAGAAGTTGTTTCATATGCGCTTCGAAGCCCATTTCCTTTTTCAGCTTAAACTAACGCATGCAGCCGCGTGAAAATATCGAATTGTGAATAGCGAATTTTCGTTTTGAATCCCTTTACAGCGAATTGTTTTTTTTTTCGAAGTGTGCCATAGGCGTTTATCCATTTTAGAATCTTTTATAAAATAAAATAGGCATTTGCAGTCTCAGAAATTGCGAAGCTTTGCCATTATTCGTTTTGAATCCGCTTAGAAAAGATGAGCGACCTGCAAATTGAGAAAGCGTGCAGGGCAAAATCATTTAACCGTTTTAAACGTTTTTAAACGTTTATTTACGGCTAGATGATGCTGGTTTCGTAGCTTCGCCCTTAGGGTAGGGGGGATAGGATTCCTACAAAATCAGTTGGTTAATTCCAAATTAAATTTATAAACACCCCAATGGATTTTCGGGTGCTTTTTCGATTTAAATTTTCGAAAATGTAAAGTATAGTAACGCCTGCTTTTTCCTCGTCGTATCGAAATCTCGATTACTCTCTCGTCAACGCTCTGAGCAGAATTCAACTAATGCAAAATTTCTATTTGGGCGCACAGCTGGGCTTTCCATTGCAAGTCCTCGCTCCCGCCCGCAAAATGCACACGCCGAGCTGCGGGCTTTTCATTGCAATCCCTGGCGCAATTCTTCAACGCAATGCGTTTTTACAGAATCTCGCTTGCCCGTTTACGCAATGGCGCAGGCTTACGTTCTACCTAGTCAATCAGGAAAATTGGTCTATGGCTTATCAATATTGACTTGTATTCAAAAAAGTGTGCGATTGAATTGCACGTAAATCTTTGAAAACAGTAATAAGGCGGCAAAAAATGTTGTTTAAAAGGATTGAATGCATTTTAAGGTAATGTTTGCAATTCGGTGAAAATGCGCCTGAAAAAGTAAAATAAAGCGGGCTAGCGTTGGCCTTGGTTTACGATTAATTAATAATGCAATGCTTGGTGATTATTGGAGAAGAAGTAGTTTCAATATTACTTTTTTTGGTTCGACTTGATAAACTATGCGTGCAAACGTGTTAAGATCTCAAGGCGCTGCCCCTTCATTTATGATGATGTTCTTTATCTATAAGTTATGCGAAAGCAG
>JBKCFX010000559.1:0-4810 GCA_046303595.1 Bacteroidia bacterium | reverse complement strand
ACGTCGTCGCTCAGCGTAAGCAATACTTTTCTGAAATTCTCGGCCTGAATGGAGCTGCTTTGGTCGAATACGTTCTCGATTTTTGTGAGGCCGTCGATGATTTTGCTTTCGGTTTCACCGAACATGCGGCGAATGTCGTCGAGCGTTACTTCGGTATCTTCAACGGTATCGTGAAGCAGGGCGCAGATTACACCTGTAACGCCAAGCCCAATTTCGCTGGCTACAATTTGTGCAACAGCAATGGGATGGTAGATGTATGGCTCACCCGATTTGCGGCGCATGTCTTTGTGGGCATCGAGTGCCAGGTCGAAGGCTTTGCGCAACAAAACACGCTCTGGCTTGCTGGCCTTATCGCCCAACGAGCGCAACAGATTGGTGTAACGACGAAGAATTTCGCGTTTCTCGGCTTCTAAATCAATGGCAATTGCCGTCATACATGTAAATCAAATCCGGATGCTAAAGGTACGTTGCAGAATGCAAAGGATACTATTAAAAGTAAGGAGTTTTTAACGGGTGCGTTGTTGGTTAAAATTGAAATGCAGCAAATTTATTTTGGGCATCGTTTCCTGCTTCTCAACTTTTTACAAATCTGCGCTATCTGTGGTAAAAAGATAAGAACCGAACACGAATTCATACCGATTTACAAAGTTTTTCTAAAAATTAATCTGTGCCAATCTGCGCAATCTGTGGTGCTTTGTATTAAACACAGATGGACACAGATTTTCACGGATTTTTAAAATCTACTCTGTGCTTATCTGTGTAATCTGTGGTGCGTATTTTTAACCACGGATTAACACAGATTAACACAGATTTTATAAAAGCAATCTGTGCTTATCTCAGTAATCTGTGGTGTTTTTTATGCTGGATTATCAAAATCAATCTGTGCTTATCTGCGTAATCTGTGGTGAGATAAAACGCCGCTACCTGCTTTGCAATTCCGCGTATGCTTAAGCCCAAAAAATAGGGAACAGCTGTCCCCGCCCGAGAACAAGTTCGGAAACTTTTGGTATAATAAAAAGTAGAAAAATCCCACATGATTGTTGATAACTAAGCGTTTATAAACGTTTATTAACGGGTAGTTTGTTGTTCAATTCGTAACTTGAATCTGGGGAGGAGGAGTGGCGGACCCCAGGACAATCGTCGCAGCTCAATGCTAATCATAACACAATCAGCATTTTTGCTTGGGCGCTTTATCGGGCTTTCCGGTACAAGTCCTCGATCGGCTTCGCTTCGCTTCGCCTCTCTCCGGGCTTTCCCTACAATCCCGAGCGCAGCTATCGTAAATAAAGCATATAGATCTTCAATTCTAAAATCCGAGGCTAAAACAAATCCGAATGACAATTTTGGGTTGAAATGTTTCTGGCTTCACTATGCAAACCAAGTCGAATCCAATTCTATTGTCTATTTTCAAGTAATTCCTTAGCCGTTTGCTTTAATACCGGATGCATCCATTGTGCATAAACTTCGCAAAGCGGCAATAAAACAAAATCTCGTTCGTGCAGCCTTGGATGCGGCAGAATAAGGTCTTCATCATTACAAACCAATTCCCCATAAAACAATAAATCGAGGTCTATGATGCGGTCGGTATATCCTGATGCATCGCTTCTATTTCTACCGAGTTTTTCCTCGGTTTCGAGAAATAACTTCAATACTTCATGCGGCTGCATCACCGTTTCATACAGCCCAACACAATTCTTAAAAATATTGCTGCTTACAAAGCCAGCGGGAATCGTTTCGATAAACGATGAAATACTAATTCTGTCTAAACCCGACTTTTCCAACAGTACAATTGCATTGCGAATATTGTTCTCACAATCGCCCAGATTCGATCCGAACCCAATTCCAATACATATCTTTTCTCCAATCATTTTTATTCCACAGTGTAACAAAATAAATCTTCACCAACTCATAGCAAATTGAATCCATTTTTCAACCTTTGCAAACCTAAGATTTTAACGCTATGAAAAGCTTTTTCAAAATGGTCTTTGCTTCCATGCTGGGCCTATTCCTCAGTTTTATACTGTTTTTTCTCTTTATTTTTATTCTTGTTTCGGCAGGTTCAGACTCCGATAAGGTCGAAATCAAAGACAATTCAATACTCCATCTCACCTTAGCCGCACCAATTCCCGACCGCAGCAGCGACAATCCCTTTTCATCTTTTGGCTTCGACGGGCTTGGCGAAACGCCTATGGGCTTAAACGATGTGCTCGATAACCTCGATAAAGCGGCCGCAAATCCTTCCGTCAAAGGAATTTTTCTCGACTTAACAAACCTCAACTCCGGAATTGCGACCATCGAAGAAATCCGAAACGCCTTAATCGATTTCAAGAAATCAGAGAAATTCATTTACGCCTACAGCGAAGTTTTCTCCCAACCAACGTATTACCTCGCCACGGCTGCCGATAAAATTTACCTGCACCCAACCGGTTTGGCTGAACTGAAAGGCTTGCGCTCCGAAATTTTATTTTTCAAAGGCACACTCGACAAACTCGGCGTTGAACCGCTGGTTTTCCGTCACGGCAAATTCAAGTCGGCCGTTGAGCCATTTATTCAGGATAAACTCAGCGACTCAAACCGTGAGCAGGTGCGTACTTTTCTTAACTCCATTTGGAACCACATGCTAAAAGGTATTGCTGCAGGTCGTAAACTGAATGAAATTGAATTGCGCAAAATATCAAGCGAACTGCTGGTTACGAATGCGCCTGCTGCGAAACAATACAAACTGGTCGACGATTTGAAATACCGCGACGAAGTATTGGAAATACTTAAAACCAAAACCGGCGCCGAAAGTATCGACAAGCTCGAGCTTGTTACCATAAATGACATGAAAGATACCGAAGACACGCGCGAGAAACGTAAAGGCGATAAAATTGCCGTAGTGTATGCCGAAGGCGACATTGTTGATGGCGAAGGACAGGATGGGCAAATTGGCTCAGTTGGTTGCTCTAAAGCCATGCGAAAAGCGCGTCTCGACGAAAAAGTAAAGGCCGTTGTACTGCGCGTAAATTCTCCCGGTGGATCGGCATTGGCTTCCGAAACCATTTGGCGCGAAGTGATGTTGACGAAGAAAGTAAAACCCGTTATCGTTTCAATGGGTAACCTCGCCGCTTCGGGCGGATACTACATTGCAGCACCGGCCGACGTAATCGTAGCCAGTCCGAATACCATTACCGGCTCAATCGGGGTTTTCGGCTTATTCTTTAATGGAAAAGGCTTGGCTAATCAACTCGGCGTCACAATCGATACGGTAAAAACAACGCCCATGGCCGATATCATGAGTTCGTCGCGTGGGGTAACGCCGCGCGAAGCCGAAATCATTCAGGCCGAGATTGAGCGCATCTACGATAATTTTATAACGCGCGTTGCCGAAGGCCGTAAAATGAGCAAAGCCGATGTCGATTCAATTGCACAGGGCCGCGTTTGGACCGGCGCCGACGCAAAGCGTTTGAAGCTTGTTGATGAATTTGGAGGATTGGATCGAGCCATTGAACTGGCAGCCCAAAAAGCGAAGCTAGACAATTACCGCATTATGGAACTGCCATTTGTGAAAGATCCACTTGAGAAAATTCTCGACAAAATTGGCGGTAAATCGAAAGAAACTGCAATAGAATCTGTACTCGGCGAAAGCTACAAATACTACAAACAGGTTGAACGTGTTCGGAACATGCGCAATTATCAAACGCGTATGCCTTACGAAATCGATGTGTATTAAGCACTGATGAGCAACAAGGAAATTTCATCGGCCCTCAAGCGGTTGGCTGCCTTAATGGAACTCCATGAAGAGAATGCCTTCAAAATAAAATCGCTACAAAACGGAGCATTTCAAATCGACCGCTTCGGAAGTCCGATTGAAGGCTTGAGTGAAGCTGAAATTCTTGCCATTCCGGGAATTGGAAAGGGCATTGCCCAAAAAATTCACCGCATGATTCAGGGTGAAACTGATGAAGAAACCGATGCATTGCTTGCTCGAACGCCGGTTGGCCTTATCGCATTGCTCAGTGTAAAAGGACTGGGTCCGAAGAAAGTGCGTGTGTTATGGAAGGAACTTGAAATTGAATCGGTTGGAGAATTGCTGTATGCCTGTAACGAAAACCGATTGATTGAGCTGAACGGATTCGGAGCGAAAACGCAGGAAAATATCCGCCAAGCGCTCGAATATGCCTTGCAAAACGAAGGCAAACTGCATTATGCCGAAGCCGAGCTTTTGGCCAACGAAGCAATTTTGCACCTTAGAAAGGTAGGGCTTTCAGGTATTCTCGAATTTACTGGCGAATTGCGGCGGCAAAACGAAGTGGTAACGCAAATCGAACTCATATTTGCCGGCGATATCGCTGCATTGAAGGAATCGGAAGTATTGCGTAAAGTAGACACGTCGCTCATCGAATTTACCCTCGCAGAGACACGCAAGCCTATTCGCGTTCATGTATGCTCTAGCGCTGCATTTGGAACCATGCAGCATCGCCTAACCGGACCCGAATCGCACTGCACCGAAATTGCAGCAATCGGAGATTTCGCGAAAGAAGAAGATGTATACACCAATGCTGGAAAATCCTACATACATCCCGCGTTGCGCGATTGGAGTTATGAAGAAGTGTCGAATCTTGCTTCGAACAAAATGCTCGAAATGAGCGATTTCAAGGGAATTCTGCATTGCCACAGTACATACAGTGATGGCATCGACAGCCTCCAAGCCATGGCAAAAGCTGCCGAAAATATGGGCATGCAGTATTTCGGAATATGCGACCACAGCCGTTCGGCAGGATATGCGGGCGGATTGCCGGAACAAAAGGTTTTGGAACAACATGCCGAA
>JBKCFX010000558.1:0-3750 GCA_046303595.1 Bacteroidia bacterium | reverse complement strand
ATAGAATTAAACGCTACAATTACCGAAAGTTGCGGCTATCTTATCGAGCCACCAGCCGGAATAATTCCAGCCGGTAAAAGTGCTTTGGCCATTACCAGCTATGAGGTTTCCGTTGGACTTAATTCATTTGCCAACCTCACAGATACACTCTATGTTATTTATCACCAACACAACGGACAAGGAGGAGGTCATTTTTTAAATCATAATGTGGGGGCGCCTCAGGAACAAACTTTACGCATCCAAGTAAATGGCGCATTTCCCTGCTACGAAGAAGTTACCTATCTAAGGGGAAGTTTAGTAGACGCGAATGGAAACAATATACCGCAAAACGGAGCGTATGTTGACTTCACTCCAGATGGTATTCCAACCTATGGCAATACCGGATGCCAGGCGCCTTTTCAACCTTTTTCGGCCGATTGGACAAATCCGGGCGTGTTGTGCGAAAATGCAGGCTCCATTGATCTCAGCTCATATATAACTGGAACTTCGGGGGGAACCTTCACCGGGCCCGGCCTAAGCGGCTCTTTGTTTAATCCGGATGGACTGGAAGGACCGGTTGATTTAACCTACACCGTTATTCCTACCAATGAGTGCAACAACATTCCGGCTTCCATTACCCATACCGTAAATGTGATAGCCACACCCGATGCAGGCTTCGATTTACCCGATACACTTTGCGGAACACAGTTGAGCTTCGATTTAAACCAAACAATTACAGGAACAATAGGTGGAACATTTAGTGGAATAGGGGTTAGCAATTCAATTCTTAACCTAAGCGGGATAAATGGTTCGGTTAGCATAACCTATGCGGTTGGCTCTGGCTCCTGCACCGATTCGCAAACACGCGATGTGGTGGTAATCAACCTGAGCACACCTGTTGTAAGTGGAGAAACCGTTTTTTGCAATGGCGATGCACCAACCGCGTTAAATTCTACAGCAGATGCCGGAGCCTCCATAAACTGGTATTCCGATTCTAATCTTGAAACGCTCATTTTCAGTGGCGAAAATTTCACGCCTACATCAAATTTAACCACAAGTTATTTTGTAAATCAACAATTGGGAGCCTGTCAATCCGACTCGGTTGAAATTGCTGTAGAATTTAACAGCGCAACAATACCAACGGGCGATACCTTGCTAGAATACTGCGTTCCATCAAATCTTCCACTGGCCGAAGTTGACGGTGATGGCACCATTAACTGGTACAATTCTCCAGCCTTAAGCAATCCGATTGAAACCGGCCTAAGTTACCAAGCCACAAGTGCCGATGAAACACTTTATGTTACTGCAATACAAGGGCAATGCGAAAGCGAGCCCCTGATAATCGCATTCGTGCAGTTGCAGGTATCTGCAGCATTCAGTACAGATATCGATTCAGGGTATGTAAGCCTCGATGTGCAAGTTACCGACGAAAGTGTAAATGCCGAAACCTGCATTTGGAGCATCAACGACAGTTTGATTCAATTTGATGGAGCAGGGACATTAACTTTCGACGCCCCCGGAATATATACCCTACAGGCGATTTGCAGCACGGCCGAAGGTTGCGCCGATACGGTAAGCAGAGAAATAAATGTGAAGGACGACGAACTAGATATCGAGATTCCCAATGTATTTACACCCGGCAATGGCGATGCACTTAACGATTTATTTCAAGTAAAGCACAATGCCGTGAAGACGTTTACGGCTCAGATATTCAACCGCTGGGGTAAGTTGCTGTATACGTGGGCCGATCCCAACGCAGGCTGGGACGGCACATTTAATGGGGAGAAAATTACCGACGGAACTTACTTCTACACCATTACCGGAACAGATATTAAAGACAATCCTTTTGAAAAGAAAGGCACGGTAACCTTGCTTGGAAATTAATTGCCGAATTTTCCATTTTAGGAAATTTAAAACCTCAATTTCAGTCGTTTGAAAGAATCAGACTTCATTTGAATCAGGGCTTCCTTTACAATCGGATTACTATCATTTATACATTGGTAATACTCCGAAATTCCCCAAAGCTGATTCGCCATTAAGGCCTTTAATTGCCTACGGATAAATGCGCCTGATGCTTTAAGACCATCTTCGTCGCGTTTGATTTCATCGGCTTCACCGGCTGCGATAAATTCTTCAACTAACGCATCGCTCACAGAATAGGATGCCTTAAACGATTTAAAATCGGGATAAGCCGTTAAAATCGAACTTCGGTTTTGGTCAATATATTTTAGAATAAATTTATTGAAAAGTCCTTTTCTGTATACATCCGTGAGGTACTTCGAATTTTCGGTTGTATCGAGCGGTATAAAAATATCGGGCATGATTCCTCCGCCACCGTATACCAGTCGTTTTCCAGAAGTGTAGAATTTAAGTGAGTCTGAAAACTGGATGCTGTCTTTGTTCGTGAATTCACCGTGACGGAAACGTTTGTTCAGATCGTCGTAATAATCTTCGACACCATTCTCGTAAGGCTTCTGAATGCATCGGCCTGAAGGTGTGTAATAGCGCGCTGTGGTTAAACGCATCGCAGATCCATCCGGAAATGGAAAGGAATTTTGCACCAACCCTTTGCCAAAAGACCGACGCCCGATTACCAATCCCCGATCGAGATCCTGCACTGCACCCGAAACAATTTCAGAGGCCGATGCTGATCCTTCATCAATCAATACAATTAGCTTTCCTTTTTCAAATAGCCCTTTTTCTGTCGAAAAATAATCAACGCGCGAACCGGCTGTTCTTCCCTGGGTGTAAACAAGTAACTTTTTATCTTCGAGTACGTGATCGAGCATATCGGTAGCTGTTTTAAGATAGCCTCCACCATTTCCGGTGAGGTCGAGGATGAGGTTTTTCATCCCTAAAGACTTCAGTTTGTTCAGCGACTCAACGAATTCATCTGCCGAGGTTGCACTAAATCGCGAAAGTTTAATGTAGCCGGTTTCATTGTCGAGCATGTAGGTGGCATCGATTGAGGTGAGCGGAATTTTGTCGCGCGTGATGGAATAGTCGATCAATTCCTTTACGCCCCTTCGGTAAATACTTACTTTTACAACTGTTCCACGCGGCCCGCGCAGTTTGGTTATAACATCCTTGTTTTTAAGTTTAATGCCGGCAACATTTTCGTTTTCAATTTTCACGATTTTATCGCCAGCGAGTATTCCGAGTTTTTCAGATGGGCCACCTACGATTGTATTTACCACAACGATGGTGTCTTCGAGAATGTTAAACTGAATTCCGACGCCATCAAAATTTCCGACCAAAGGCTCGTCCATTTCTTTGAGTTCCTCCTTGGTCATGTAAACAGAATGCGGATCTAGTTTCTTGAGCATTGAGCGAATTCCCTCTTCTACGATTTCATTTGTTTTAAGCGTATCGACATAGTTGTTGTTGAGGAAATACAAAAAATAATCGACCTTTTCCGTTTCGCGGCTGGCATAGCGTTGCGAGAAAGAAAGCGTAGATAGCAGGAGGCTACCGAGTATTATGATTAATGATCGCATGGATTTCTGACAAATAAATTTTGAATAGCAAAGAAAAAGATTGCGTAATGCAAACGCAAGCAATATCAATTTAATATAAGGTAGGTTATAAACCGTGTATAAAAAACAATAGCCCCGAAATTCGGAGCTATCGTTGGTGATTACAATACTATCGGGATTAAAATCAGATTTTCTTCACGTTTATTGCATTCAAACCTTTACGTCCTTCGATTACATCGAACGAAACCCTATCGGCTTCTTTAACCTGATCGATAAGACCGGTTACATGAACGAA
>JBKCFX010000557.1:0-2567 GCA_046303595.1 Bacteroidia bacterium | reverse complement strand
ATGCCAGTACAGCGCTATGAATCAGCGGATCGGGCTTTTCGGGGAAGATGAAGGTGAATTGCTGCCAAACGAGTAAACAAAGCAATACGATTGTGAAGAGGCGAATTATCACAAAAGATAGTTTTCGAGCTTAGGCTGAAAGGGTAGGGTAAGGGCTTCGATGAGCAAAATACCCCAGGCAACATGCAGCAATTCGGGCAGCCAAAACGCCGATAGGGTAAGGAGCGTACCGCAAAACGAAAGCACATTGTAATAAGGACGCAGCTTTTCGGGCGTTTTAAAAACGGAGAGGCTTGCTAAAACAGAGATTACAATTCCGATCCCGAAAAATGCTAGGATGTAGGTGTAGAAATTAGATACCCGCTGAGCAATATCTTCCCGTTTTATGGTGGCTTCACCAAGTTGTTGCCAGTCCGAAAATAGAAGTTTCGGATGATAGTCGGGCATGCAATACCAAGCCGCCAACAAAGCAATAAACACAACATTGCCATTGAATGCAAGGGGAAGTTTAAATCGATTCTGCATGGGCTTGCAAGCTAATCAACACAAGGCGTATTTGCTAATGAAATGGTATTTGAAATTGGGTGATTGGTTGGGTTTTATTTGGGGAGACTTGGTTCGTTATTCAGCAAAAACTTCCTCTATAACAAATACGGTTGTGCATTGTGTCGTTTTACCAATGCGGTTTTTTATCTTTGTAATTGGTCTTAGAAACGATTTATGAAAAATTCATTGCAAATAGACATCACGTTCGACCAAATCTTGGCCTACATAAAACAATTGTCAAAGAAAGATAAATTGAGAATTTCCAGGGAATTGGAACAGGATGGTATTCATTCAAAATTCACAAAGCTTTTAAATACTTTCAAAACAAGCAATTTAAGTCAGAAAACCATTGATGCCGAAGTCGAAGAAGTAAGGCGGGAAATCTATGGTAAAGCGAAGCATTAAGGTAGTTTTTGATACCAATGTGTGGATTAGCTTCCTCATAGGTAAGCGATTATCGAGCATTTTACAACCAATTTCAGATGGTCGAATTGTTATGGTGGTTACGGAGCAATTACTAACAGAGATAAAATTAGTTACACTAAGAGACAAGCTCAGTAAGTATTTTCCCAAGGAAAGCGTAAAAGAACTTATAAATCTGCTTGAAACTATAGCAGAAAATGTGGAGGTTAAATCCGAAAATAAAATTTGCAGAGATCCCAAGGATAATTTTCTATTTGATTTGATTTCACAAGCTCGTGCAGATTATTTGGTCACAGGCGATAAAGATTTATTGGAGCACAATCCATTCAAATCTACTGAGATCCTTAAGCCTGCAGAATTTGATCGAATTTTGCGGTCACTGTGGCAGTAGCCTGCTGAAGAATTCCCATGATATTTGATTGACAATCTTCGCTATTTAGATTTGATTTTATAAATCACTTTAATTTAGGGACTTAACCGCGGGCTAAAGTTTGAGTGAAAAAAAGCTATACCCCCAAATACCTCCTACAGAAAAATCAGCGGCGTAAACCGGCCATCATTGCGCAATTACCTAAAACCGCACATCCAATCCCACCGCATTTCCCCGAAACCACAATCCTCTCAAAATTGTGCGGTAGTAATCCGATCCCTGTTTCAAAGCCAGTGCATAAATCCCATCGAAGAGCAGTAAAAATCCTCCCTGCAGGTACAAACTGGTTCCATACCCTTTCAAGCGATTGTATGTCAAACCCGCACTGGTATTTTTTGCCATGTTGTTCAGCGCAAAGCCTGTTGCAATGTAAGCGAGGTCTAATCCACAGTTGAGCATCAATATGCGTTCGGTGCGTGTGTAGCGGTGCAACGCCAAAACAGGATCCGAAGCCGGTTCTTCATTCCGAAGCCGCATCAAACCTGCATACGCCAACGTTCCGTTAACCACATTCCAGGCTGCATTGAACCCGAAGAACTGCTTTTGCCAACCATCTTGCGTGGCAGCGAGCACCAATCCGCTGGCAATCTGACTTCCCGACCAAATCGCTAGGGTTTTCATCGCCGTGCGGTCAATCACGCGGCGGTCAATATCCATCGTTAGAGCCAAACTGTCGATTTTCTGCGCAAACGTATGCTGTTGAACTGCACCAAGAAACAAAAATCCGAGCAGCGCAATCCTCATGTCTTTTGCTTTTTCTTTTTCGCCGCCGGAAAGAGGATGTTGTTCAGAATAAGACGATAGCCCGGCGAGTTGGGATGCAACTTCAAATCGGTCGGCGGATCCCCAACTTTGTGTTCATAGTCTTCCGGATCGTGCCCGCCATAAAAACTCCAAGTGCCTTTGCCATATTCGCCATGTATATAGCGCGCCTCGCCGGCAGCCTTGTTCTCACCCATGATGAGCACTTCGTTCTTGATATGTTTCTTCAAAAACGCCGTGGTCTGCCCCATAAATCCCTTGATTATTTTTTCGTGGTTCTGGCAAAGCATAGTTGGCACCGGATCCCACTTGGCAGAAAATTCGAACAGGGCAAAATAATCGTCACGCTCCGGAATGCGGCGTGTTTGCGTTGCATCGATGGTCGAGAATTCATATTCAGCCGGAT
>JBKCFX010000556.1:0-1750 GCA_046303595.1 Bacteroidia bacterium | reverse complement strand
GCCCACTCCTGCTTTAATCAGGCGATTAGCAAAGGATGGCCGCTTTACCTGAGTACCAAAAACACCATCCTTAAAAAGTACGACGGACGTTTTAAGGATATCTTTCAGGAAATCTATGAGACGGAATATAAAGCCAAAATGGATGGGATGGGTATCACTTATGAGCATCGCCTTATTGACGATATGGTAGCTTCTGCCTTAAAATGGAGCGGAAATTTCGTGTGGGCTTGCAAGAATTACGACGGCGATGTGCAGAGTGATACAGTAGCACAGGGCTTTGGTTCATTGGGATTGATGACATCCGTGCTAATAACTCCCGATGGAAAAACAATGGAGGCCGAAGCTGCACACGGTACTGTTACACGCCACTACCGCATGCATCAGCAAGGCAAGAAAACCTCTACAAATCCCATAGCTTCTATATTTGCATGGACACGTGGTCTTGAACATCGTGGCAGATTAGATGGAAATCAGGAGCTCATTACATTTTGCAACACACTCGAAAAAGTGTGTGTTGATGTTGTTGAGAGCGGTCGAATGACAAAGGATCTGGCGGTTTGCATTTATGGCGACAAAATCAGTGAAGGTCAATACCTGTATACCGAAGATTTTCTCGAAGCAATAAATCAAGAACTCCGTAAGAGGTTGGAGCAAAATTAGTTTCCGTAACAGGAAATTTCGCCGATGCATCGTAGATAGAATAGAGCAGAAATTTATCCTTCTATAATTCTGACGTGGTGAAAATCAATCAGAATTTTCTTAAACACCTTCTTTATTTTGCTAATATCTCTTAGCGTAATGTCGGCATTTACAAATTGATTGTCGTCGAGTTGTCGTTGAATCGAATCGTCGACCAATAAAACGATTTGTTCCTTGGTAAGCGTATTGAAACTACGGGAGCGGGCTTCGACAGCATCGGCCATCATAACAACCGCTGTTTCTTTGCTGTAAGGGATAGGTCCGGGATACCTGAACGCACCTTCATCGACCTCCTCTTCGGGGTAATTTTTCAAGAACGATTTGTAAAAATGATGCACAGTGCTGGTGCCATGGTGTGTGCGAATAAAGTCAATTATTCGGTCAGGGATTTTGTACTTCCTTGCCACCTTAATTCCACGATGCACATGCGAAATAATGAGCTGAGCACTCTCATCAAAATCCAACTCGTTATGAGGATTCACACCGGTAAGCTGATTTTCGATAAAGTAACGCGCAAATTCAATTTTGCCAATATCGTGGTACAAAGCACCGGTTCGCGCCAAAAGCATATTGCCGCCAATAACACCAATTGCAGACTCTGCAAGATTTGCTACCTGCAGTGAATGCTGAAAAGTTCCGGGTGCTTTCAAGGACATTTCGCGCAACAATGGACTATTCGTATCCGAAAGTTCCAGTAAAGAAATATCCGAAGTATAACCGAAAATACGTTCGATGAGGTAAATCAACGGAAAGGCAAATAAAGTAAGCACAGCACTGGTGGTCAACGCCAACAACATATTTACATCAATGGTGGATAAATCACCACCTCCAACAAGATGCAAACCTAAAAAGGCCGAGCAGTAAACAATTGCCAGCGTCGATATCATCAAGAATAATCGGGAGCGCTGTCGAAGATTCAATTAAATTAACATTGATTTCGCTCCTTATAATTCTATTATTGGGCGCAACTGCATTTATTTATAGTTCGAAGTTGGTAAATGTTTATGCTATTCCTTTTTGCGTTTTACCAATAATCATTCGTTCTTTTTTC
>JBKCFX010000555.1:0-2684 GCA_046303595.1 Bacteroidia bacterium | reverse complement strand
CCTGGAATGTATCCACTTGCAGGAATAGTCGTGGTAATCATGTTATCGCGATCTACTGCTGTACCTGCATGGCAGCCCGATTTTGCACAGGTTTGGTTGCCTCCATCTGGCGCACCTGCTGTTTGTGCTGGCCCACCCGCTGAACGCGAATGTGCGTCGGGAGCGTTGAATAATGTCGAGAATGCAATAGCTCCTAGAGCCATAGAAAAGAGTAAATATTTCTTCATCTGTGATGAGTTTGGGTTATGTTTGTTACTTGGTTATGCTTTTAAATCTATCGCAAGTTAACAGAACAAAAGCAAAATGGTTTGGGATTTTATACAGATAGTTAGATTAATAACCCTTCCAAAGTTGCTAAATACTTTGCAATTGCGCCTCAGTTATAGCATTTCGAAGACAACAGGAAGAGTATTTCATTTTGGAAAACCGCTGCATATTTCTGTTGAACCGACTACAAGCTGCAACTTGCGTTGCCCCGAATGCCCCAGCGGATTGCGTGCTTTTTCGCGACCAACCGGCATGCTGCAGCCCGAATTGCTTCATAAAATTGTAGATGAACTTCATCCATCGCTGGCCTCCATCAATTTTTATTTCCAGGGCGAACCTTATTTGAATACGCGCCTTCACGAAATGATTGCTTATGCGGCAAAGAAGAAAATCTACACAGCAGTTTCAACCAATGCACATTATTTAAGTGCCGAAATAGCTGAAGCTACAGTGAAATCGGGCTTACATCGCTTAATCATTTCAATAGACGGTAATACCCAGGAAACCTATGCGCAGTATCGCATTGGCGGCCGACTCGAAAAAGTTATCGAGGGAACAAAGGCCATTATAACCGCCAAAAAAAAGTTGAGAAGCAGAACACCGCATGTTATTTTTCAGTTCCTCGTTGTTAAGCCCAATGAGCACGAAACCGAAGCAATCCTAAAACGCGCCAAAGAACTAGGAGTTAATGAAGTTCGATTTAAAACTGCACAACTCTACGATTTTGAGCACGGCAATCCGTTAATTCCCGAACAGGAGCGTTATTCACGCTATCGCAAAGGACTCGATGGGCGTTGGCATCTGAAAAACAAACTGGTAAACAGCTGCTGGCGCATGTGGCAAGGCTGTGTGTTTACTTGGGATGGCTCTGTAGTACCCTGTTGCTTCGATAAGGATGCACAACATAAATTGGGCAGCATTCAATCTGAACCATTTGAGCAACTTTGGAGAAACGAAGCCTATTCAAACTTTCGTGCTGCTGTGCTTTCAAATCGTTCGCAAATCGACATTTGCCGCAATTGCACTGAAGGTACAAAAGTTTGGGCGTAGTTCTCCTTTTTTTGATTTATACATGAATCCTTTATTACATCGCAAAGAAGAGGATGGTTATTTTATTGTTTTAACTCGGCGTTCCCGGTTTCGGCTTGTACTTAGGCGATTTTGCCTTGTGTTGCCCCTGCGGCAAGGCAATATTGCTTACACGCAAATATTTGAAGTTTTCAATCCAAATTTATAAATGTATTGTAGGTTGCTGATATTCCTTCATTATTTAATACATCCGATCTGAAATTAGATGTTATATCTTTTTCAGCCACTACAATAAAATTATCGCCTTTAAATTTTCGAAACTTAATTTTACATGCCATTTTTCTTAAGGCCTCAACCAAATTGTCATATGTTACAAGCCATTCACTATTTGATTCACATTTATCTCTAATTGAGCAGGGACCAATTAAATGGTCAAGTTGATATTTTCGGTTGAGTATACTAATTAATTTTCTTTCGAATGAATTGCCAGGAGAAGAAAACTGATAATCGATACGATAACACAATGCGTTAAATTTTTGTATAAGATCTCTTGATTCCTCATTCGATAATAACATTTCTAGTGCGTTACTATCAAATGGACATATCCATTTGTTTTCGACTAATTCATCTAAAAGAATTTTCTCCATTTTTTATTTGCTACTACCATTGTAAAACTAGCAAGTACCTCAACGAAGTCCTTTCTCTTCCATCACCTTATTAAGCCATTTGAGCAGTAAGAAAGCAGCAAGTCCGGCGCCCAAAAGCAAAAGGCAGTTAACTAAAAAGAAATTGGCTTTGTTCTCATATCCATACCACATACCGGCCAAAACTCCGCTCATTTTATTGCCGATGGATGTACTGAGGAAAAATCCGCCCATCATTAAAGCAGTAAACCGAGGCGGACTAAGCTTGCTAACGAGCGAGAGGCCCATCGGGCTGAGGCAAAGTTCTCCAACTGTAATTACACCGTAACATCCCACAAGCCAAAGGGTGGAAACCTTCATTGCTCCATTGTTGCTGGCATAAACGGCGCCTACCATTACCAGGGTCGAAAGGGCAGAAATAACCAATCCCAGCGCAATTTTACCCGGTGTTGTAGGTTCTTTTTTTCGCTTTCGTAACCAGGCAAAGGCTGCAATAACCAGTGGGGTAAGAAGCACCACCCAAAACGGATTGATGGATTGGAACAATTCGGTGCTGATAAGGTATACCGGTTCGCCATTTTGAGGAATACGTTCGGCAGACAAATTTCGGAAATACACATGTTGGCCAAACGTTTTAACGGGTTTGTCGTTTTCTTTTTTCGCGCGAAACTGTTCATCGAAACTGTTTACCGAATCGGGTTTGGTTTGCATGGTTTCGACCTGATACAAAGCACGCGATACGTC
>JBKCFX010000554.1:0-3708 GCA_046303595.1 Bacteroidia bacterium | reverse complement strand
CTCTGTAGTGGTGATTCGCAGTCGCTTTAAATTTTATCGCGAAATTCTCGACGCCGCTGCCGGGTCGGTTCGTTTCATTGCCCGTGTCGGTGCCGGGATGGAAAACATCGATGCGCAGTATGCCGAATCCTTGGGCATTAGGTGCATTAATGCGCCCGAAGGAAATCGTGATGCTGTTGCTGAACATGCCTTGGCGATGCTACTTGCCTTGATGAATAATCTTTGCCGTGCCGATCGTGAGGTTCGCCAAGGTTTATGGAATCGTGAAGGAAATCGCGGCTACGAACTCAACGGAAAAACGGTTGGGATTATTGGTCTTGGTAATAACGGTTCCGCTTTCGCGCGAGTGCTTGCAGGCTTCAATTGCCGAATTTTGGCCTACGACCCTTATGTAGAGCCGCATCCAAATCAACCTGCAGAATTGCACAATATGGAAACCCTATTCAGCACTTGCGAAATTGTGAGCCTGCACGTTCCGTTGAATGAAGAAACGCTTTATTTGGCCAATTCTGACTGGTTTAAGCGCTTTGAAAATCCAATCTGGCTTATCAATACGGCGCGGGGAAAATGCCTGCGAACGGCTGATCTTATACAAGCATTGGAATCGGGAAAAGTTCTGGGTGCAGCACTCGATGTGCTTGAATTTGAAAGCCTTTCGTTCGAAAACGCAGACACCGCACCACCCGCGTTTCAATGGCTAACAAAGTCAGACAAAGTGGTTCTGAGTCCGCATATTGCAGGTTGGACACACGAGTCGAATGTAAAAATGGCCAACATTCTAGCACATCGTATTGCCGAGGTGTTAAACTTTTAAGATTCTTTATGTTCGCAGGTATTCATTCCAAACAGGGTGTATAGCGGACAAAAGCCCGAAAGTGCTGTTAGAACCATCACTGCTGCAATTACCAGTAATACAATGCCCAATGCACCTGTTACAATCTGAGCGAAATAAAGACCACCAAGCACTAGGGCAATCATAAGGCGGATAATTTTATCGGTATTTCCAACATTGTTTTTCATCGGTGTAGAAGTTTTATGGCTGCAAGATTGGTGAATCTCTCTTTAAAGGCTGCGATAATTATCACAAGAGGTGCTGATTGAAATCAGCTTTTCGTGGAATGCATAAAAGCAATATACTTGCGGTATGAAATCGAAAATTACACTTATTGCCCTACTTATTTCGGTCAGATTGTTTTCGCAACAGCAAGCATTCTCGAATGATTTGGTGAAATTATCCGAAATGATGATCGGCTCGTTCAGCTCCGAAGCCCAAAGTAAAAACGATACCAGCTATTTCGATATTCGTTTACAGGTCTATCCGATTTGGAAAAACCGCACAGATGGTATTTGGTTGTATGTCGAACAGGCCATGGCGAAACGGATTGATAAGCCTTACCGCCAACGCGTTTATCGCCTAAACGACATGCAATCGGGTGGTGTCGAAAGTGCTGTTTTTACCATGAAAGCGCCGCTTCGATTTGCCGGGAAGCCCGAAGATGTTGAGAAACTGACTCCCGATTCGTTAAGTCAACGAGAAGGCTGTTCGGTGTTCTTGGAGCGTTCGGGCAAGAAATTCGTTGGTGCGACAAAGGAAAAGACCTGTCCCTCGGACTTAAAGAATGCAGCATATGCCAGTTCGGAGGTAACGATAACCAGGAAAATGATGCTCAGCTGGGATCGCGGCTACAATGCAGATGGCAAGCAGGTTTGGGGTACCGAAAAGGGTGGGTATCGCTTTGTAAAGAAGAAATAGCTTCAGAAACAAATTCTCGGCACTAAAATCGCTTTTGGATAAAACCAACTTTGGCGCGAAATACTTTCCTGTGCCAACAAAAGGAGTAGGGCAGTACCAACGAGGTTTTATAATTTCTATTTGATCAATGCTGCTTTTTTGCCGATTGAAGTTCTTCCATCGCTAATCAAAATCAGGTAAATACCGTCGCGTAAAACCAGCGTATTTAAATCGATAACAGTATTATTGCATTGACTTCGGCCAACAAGTTTTCCCTGCATATCAAAAACATCCACAGAAAAATTTCCTTTCGTAATAAGCTGGGAACCATTCAGAATAGCAGAAGGAACCTCAACGGAGGTGCAGGTTTCAACTTGTGCAGTACCCAAAAGAGTCGAAGAACATCCGGCCGAATTGGTATACGTGTAACTCAGGTCAATCAATCCTGGACCTGCTAATGCCGGGTTAAATGCATTGCCCGAAACACCCACGCCATTGTAAATACCGCCTTCGGGCTGAATAACAGGTAGGTCAACAAGGCCGGATTGTGCACAAACCAGTAAACTCAAATCGCCCTCAAGCTCTGGTAGTGCGTTGATGGAAAAAGAAGAAGATGGTGCACCGGTAAATTGGGGCTCTGATGCGCTAACGAGAATTTTGTAATTGCTGCCGCCAATAAGATTCTCAGGTATGCTGAATGTTTCGAAAGACGCTCCTTCGCTGGTAAATGTTCCTAGTAATGTAGGCGGAGGAAACGAAAAGTCGCCATTGGCATTACTCAGAAATACACTGAACACGTTGTTCGCTCCAAAATTCTCAGAGGTAAAGCTGTTAAAGCTCAATACATCGCCTGCGCAGTATTGCTGTTCATCTAATACAGGAGCCGAAATGCTCACCGCGGCTTGTGTGGTGAAGGTACAGGCAGTGCTCCAGTCGCCTACAAGGCCTGCATCAACAGCACGAACACGCCATTGGTAGGTAATTCCTTCGAGCAAATTCGCGGCTGTATAGGACGTTCCACTTATGGTTGAAACGGTGGGAGTACCATCCAGCTGACCGAATAAACGTAACTCAAGCTGATAGAAATCGGCTTCAGCAACCGCATCCCAATTTAGGGTGTGCGCTTGTGTACTGACTTGAGTTATGCCGCATTGACCGGAAGCAAGAGTCGGAATGCCCGGAAATACAGGTGTGGCCGTGCCTGTGCTGAACCATCGAGTGGTCCAAGCCGAGCTATCTACTGCATTATTGGCTCGTACACGCCAGAAATACACAGTATTAGCAGCAAGTCCGCTGATTCCCTGTTGGGTGTCGCTGTTTCCGTCGGTCGAATTTATATATGCTTTTTGGAATGTCTGTAAAGCGCCGGTATTGAATAAATTGCTCACATCCACTTGCAATGTGTACGACCCTACGCCGGTATGCGGCGTCCAATTTAAGGTAGGATTGAGACTTACGTTGGTAGCTTCGTTTGCGGGTGAAGTTAGGGTTACGTAATCGCGCGTTACGAAGATCCAAACCGGCGACCATGACGTTGTATCAACCGCATTTATAGCTCGAACGCGCCAGTGGTAGCTTGTCCCAAAATAAATATCGGTCAAAAAATATTGCGTATCGCTGTTACCATCGGTAGAGTTGATATAACCGTTGGTTTGCACACGAAGCGCAGATGAGTTAAACAAGGTGCTGGTATCGGCCTGAACCTGGTAAAATTGTACCCCAGTATGCGGCGCCCAATTAAGGGTAACGCCGGCCCAAACATCGCTTCCAATGGCCGGCGACGATTGCGTAACGAAATTGCGGGTAACAAAAGTCCAAATCGGCGACCATGCACTTGTATCAACCGCATTTATAGCTCGAACGCGCCAGTGGTAGGTTGTTCCAAAATAAATATCGTTCAAAAAATATTGTGTATCACTGTTGCCATCGGTGGAGTTGATGTATCCGTTGGTTTGTACCCGCAAGGCCGGCGAGGT
>JBKCFX010000553.1:0-1810 GCA_046303595.1 Bacteroidia bacterium | reverse complement strand
TATCATGGCGTAAAACCACACAACCATAAAAAATACAATCGTAATTTGTTCCATTTGTCTGGATTCAATTATACACCTTTTTCAATTGAGAAGAATGAATGGTCTCAATGCTTTTACCCAAAGGCTTGTCTCAAATAAGTTTTTCATTCCTTCCACTAAATTTCAAAAATACTTAAAGATCTGAGCATTCCATGCTGCTCAGCTAAGGAGTTTGTTTACGCGAAAAAGGCCAAAGATAGCTTGCCGATTAGGTAGTTACGTGTGGGGAAGGCGCAGGTGTTGTCAATCATTGCTTTTTAACTATACTTGTGGTACTTCAATGAAAATTCAGTTAAGTATTTTGTTAATGTTCATGGCTTTGTCTACCTTCAGCCAATGGACTACGCTCAACATTCCGTCGGCAGGCCGCTACGACGATGTGTTCTTTATCGACGAATCGGTGGGTTGGGCAGCAGGCGGTAATTCCGGAAAAATCTACAAAACCATCAATGGAGGAACTACGTGGACCATGCAGTACAACACCGGAAAATACCTGCGCAGCATCGAATTTTTAACGCCTACGCTCGGCTTTTGCGGCTCGCTCGAATCATCGCTTTTTAAAACTACAGATGGCGGTGCTACCTGGACCGATATTGCACCATCCATTTCGCCTGTTCCTCAAGGAATATGCGGCCTTTCGGCGCCTTCGGCCGACGTAATTTATGGGTGCGGCATTTGGTCAGAGCCGACTTTTGTGATAAAATCTGTCGATGGCGGCGCAAGCTGGACAAGCATCAACCTATCGCAATATGCCTCGGCATTGGTCGATATTTTCTTTACTTCGGAGGACGTTGGATTTGTAGTGGGTAAATCGAATCCGGCCTCTGATGGCGGTATTGTTCTATATACCAGCGATGGCGGAACTACTTGGGAGGTGAAGCATAAGACCTTTGCCAACGAAGATTATATTTGGAAGATTCAAACACCCGATTCGGTGCATTACTACGGCTCGCTCGACGCATTGCCATCTACCGGTAATGTACGTATTGTAAAATCTGATGATGCCGGGTTCACCTGGGCAACCGATACCATTCGTAATACTTACAGCTACATGCAAACTATTGGTTTTATGGATGCGCAACATGGTTGGACAGGCGGCCTCAGTACTTTATTTGAAACCACCGATGGCGGTGAGAACTGGAATCCGATTACGGTTGGTTCGGCCTACAATCGCTTTTTCCGTGTAAACGAGAACACCGCGTTTCTATCGGGCGATAGAATTTACAAATACACAAATGGAACGCCTACATCTAACCAGTATTTGGGCTTAACCGATGAAATACATTCGATAAGTATTGCACCAAATCCCTTTCACAATCATGTGGAAATCGAAATGCGCATCGGCAATAAAACCCGCAGCAAACTTCAGTTATACAGCTCTGATGGAAAATTGCTCAAAACCCTTTACGATGGAGTGGCGGACAAAGGGAGTAAGCGTTTTACCCTAGATGCTACGGGTATGGCTTCGCAAGTTATGTTTCTGGTGTTAAAAACAAACGAGGAATTGGTGTATAGGAAGTTGATGAAGAATTGATTTGAAATCGCCCTTCAATAATTCCACCTTCAATTTAGCATGATTTTTCTTTTCGCTGATTCATTAGTTAATCAGAGCTTTAGTTCAATTAAGATTTGATGCAAAAAAACACCTGGTCGTTTCCGATCAGGTTCTGATTTTTTTTAGCAAAAAGTTGCGAGGCTAATTTAAGTTCTTTTTTCGAATTTTTGCTTTTGATTTAATTTACAAACGCAATCTTATGGTAATATATCGTTT
>JBKCFX010000552.1:0-3045 GCA_046303595.1 Bacteroidia bacterium | reverse complement strand
AACGAACGAGGCGATTATTTACATTATAACTTAAGCACCAAAAATGCACCTGCAAACGGATTTACACTTTGCGCCTGGATTTATCCGGAACTTAAAAATCAAAGCCAGATTATTTGTGGTTACAATGATTTAATGGGCACAGAATTAAATATTGGGATAAATAAACAAAACGCATTTTTCATCAAACTAAATAACAAGGGCGAAGAAGTTTTACTGAATGGAATTGAGCAAAAACTAAATGTTAATCAATGGTCGCACCTGGCATTGGTCGGTGATGTTACGCATAAAACGATTACACTTTTTATCAACGGAAATGAAATTCTATCGACCAAAACAAACCAAGCGCTGGGCTATCCAACCACACTATTTTGGGGAAGAAGCAGGCAAAATGCGGCCGATGGTTTCACCGGAATTATCGATCAGATTGAATTATTAACTGAAACCAAAAACAAAATCTGGAGCACGTTTGCATACAACAATGCAATGCATCCGATTTCACAGTGGACATACGGCGCATCACAAGTGCCCAAGGTCAATAGCATTGCCCGCGAAACAACGCGACAGGCAATTAAGAAAAATGAAGGCGAATCGCATCGGGTTAACGAAATTAAATTTCAAACCCAAAAACAGCGTGCAAGCAGCATAGAAACCACTGCAACAGTGAGCTCGAGTGCAACGCGTATGCAGCAAAAACTGCAACAGATTCAACAGAAAGTTCAAAACGAAACACTTGCTAAAAATTAAGGGCGTCACTAATTTGATTTTCTAATTTTGGGCGCACGAGCGGGCTTTCCGGTTCAAGTCCTCGGCCCTATTGGCTACACCACCTCGGCCTGCGGGCTTTTCCCTTCAATCCCTTGCGCCGAAATCTACCTTGCTTATTTAAGGCTATTTTCAACCGAAAATCTGTACGCGCCAAGGTCCGAAACCAAAACATACATCCCGCTTGCCAACTCAGATGCATCAAGCAAATTGGTATTACACCCGGTTAAATGCAACTTGCCCGATATATCCAACACCTGATAGAATTTCAAGGTGCGGCTAAGGTGTAAAATTTCGCTTCCCGGATTCGGGAAAATAATGAATTGGATGTTTTCATTTTCTGCAATGCCTGTAGCCTGATTGCTCGCTCCCGGTGTAGATGATTCAAAAACAATCCAGCTTTCGGCTCCATCTTGAATTCTGCCCCATGAAGCATTTTCATTCAACGCCGGAAATACAATACGATCATGCAGGCGAGGCTTACCGTCTTCGAGTTTGTAAAGCCGCAACTCTTCGCCATCATTATCGAGCGAAAACGAACAATGCTGTGATCCGTTTAACGGTTCGTTATCTGCCCAAAATAGGTTGAATTGCCCGGGCGTCATAAATCCATTCGCCAACTCAAATTTCAATGGATTTGTTGCATCATCGCTTAAATAATATCCCTTTAGGTTTACACCCGAAAACCCTCCATTCCAAAGCTCAATCCAGTCTGAAGCAACGTTCGCGTCATCAAACACCACACCTGCATTATCACTCATTACCTCATTTATAAATAACGATGCGTTCGCAGAATTGCGGTGAACAAAATCACCGGAGCACGGAAACACCTCTGCCTGCCCGGGAATTCGCCATCTGTAATACAATCGCTCTGCAGGCGAAACGTTTTGCAAGCGCGCGGTGAAAATATGGTCATCGGCAACAGCATCCGGAAAAACACCATCATCTAAAGCAACGAGGTTGCTGTTGAGTGTATTACCCGAAAAGCCGTATTCAAGTATCAACGAATCTAACACATGTGTACAATGCGCCATAAACCGAATGGTATCGTTGAGCGGAAAATCATGCCTAACCTCAGCAGAAATAATAGCTACATCGGGCGGCACAATTGCATCCAGCTGGTTAATTGCAGAAACATTCCGTGCCACAACGAAGGGTAAAATTCCAAATTCTACATGACCACCCCAGACAAGTGAATCGCCGTGGTAAAAATCATCAAACGTAAATCCGTAGTCTACCTCGTGAAATGGATCTTCATTCACCACAGGCGCAATTAAATCTTGTAAGTAATTGATGCGTTGCCGAAGGCTGTCGGGATGAAAAACGCTTTGCATCAAATCATCTAGATAATAACTAAACCGATTTCTATATTGAGGAATCTGCAAAAGGCGCTTAAATAAAGGACGCTCCTGCGATTGCGGTGCCCAAGCATAAATTGATCTGTTGGACCAATCCTGATTCACCCAGTCGATGCCCAGCGTATTATCGAGATCGTAGTGTATGAACTCAAACTGCCCGCTGTTGCGGTTTTTATAGAGGTAAAAATTATTTTTATTGAAAATATATCCATCCCAATTGCCCGACAATACATCAAATGCGGCCTGTTTAAGATAACGGTCTACCTGAAAAACCGACTCGAGCGAACAGGGTAAATTTTCTAAATCTGTTTGATTCAAAATCGAGATGAACTCCGATAAATCGCTATAATTATCGGCATATTCATTTGTTTTCAATTCATAAACACGCCGACCGTTCAACTCCAATTGATATGCGTCCGGATTAGCAGATATATAGTCAAGATCGGCAGGATACAGACATTTATAAAGATTGCCCGGATGCGGATTCGAGAAAACACGTTCCACAAATGTTTCATCAATTTGTTCAACATGCGTGTACAATCCCATGTTCTGCTCATTAATATAAAGCTGCACCATCGCGGTACGTGCCGCCGGTAGGTCTGCTTTGCGAAGCATTTCCCAACACAGCTTGGTACGAATACGCGTTGGATCGTTGTGGCTACCATTGAGGTTAATCTTTTCTAAACCTTGCCAACGCGCACCCTGAATGAAGGTGTTGAACGATATTTTGAATGATTTTTTAGCCGCATTCAAACTGGTATTGCCGCGTAACCTGAATCCGATGTTCTGAATGGTCTGACTAAAATTGCTGCTCTCGAATCGGAAGTTGGCCTGAAACTCATGTTCGCTGCCGGCCTGCCCCAATTCTAACAATACCGGAAGCGAATCGGGATGAAGTGTAATTCGAACGACGGAAACTTCATCT
>JBKCFX010000551.1:0-18928 GCA_046303595.1 Bacteroidia bacterium | reverse complement strand
CTTGTTCACAACCTTCTCGACCACAAAGAGATGCGATTTCTTTTTCCGGCCATTTATTTAACGCCGCTCCTCATTGCCGCCGGGCTTCCTAAATCACTGCTTCAGAATGGAAAAGATTCGTTTTTAACCGCGCTAAAATATACTTTGCTCTTAGTGATTGTATTTATTTCCGGCTTGAAATCAATTGCCTGCAGTACTACGTATGCATCTCCGGATATTAATGCGTTTCGAAGTATTTCAAACTACATCGATAAAAATGGACCTCAATTGGTGTATTGCCCGTACGACATTGGCTATGTTATGGCACATTACTACGAATTCCGCTTCTTTCGCAAGCAAGGCGCTATACTTCGTTTTTATTCGAACGAGAACCAGCTAAAGGCTCAGATTAAAAATGGCCAAAAGGGGCTGGTTTTGGTTTGGGGAGAACATACAGAATGGCCTGCCGAAAAGACCTTTAAACTTATTTACGATTCGATGTCGGCTTGGCAACACAACAGATATCTGCGCGGGGCAAAATGGAATCGTGATCGTTACCGGCTTTATGAAATCGGAGCGCTTTGAAATCACTATTTGCCAATCACATAGATTTGGCTCGACCACCCTTGCTTACCCGCCTTAAGATTGGATTTTAGTCCATTCCAAAATGCAAAAAGATAACGCGTACGACCATGTTTGTACTTTTCACTCAACAGGGAAATGTAGAATGCATCAAGCTTCATCGGTAACACGCCGTGCAGATGCAGATTGTTTTTCTCAAGCAGTTTGTGCATCGATTGGGGCGTAAAATGCCAAAGGTGTCGGGGAACATCATACGCAGCCCAATGGGCGCGGTAATGTTTGGCATCAAAACTATTCGGATTGGGCACTGCGACAAAAATACGGCCATTGGGATGAAGCAATCGCTTCAATTGAGCCAAACGCTCATCCAAATTCGGAACATGCTCGAGTACATGCCACAATGTTATGGCACCAAACGAGGATGGTTCGAGATTGTTCAGCATCGACTCATCATAAACCGACAAGCCATATTTTTCGATGGCAAAGGCTCTTGCTCCATCGTCGGGCTCTACGCCCAAAACATCCAATCCTTTCGACTTTGCATGATTTAAAAAAGCACCTGTTCCACACCCTATATCGAGCAATTTGTTTCGCTTGCAATAACTCGCAACCATCCCATATTTGCGGTTCAGGGTAAACCTTCTGGCTATTTTATACAATTTACTGACGAGCCCCTTAGATGTATCGCTATGCGAAATATACGCTTCAGAATGATAATACCTGGGCAACGCATCGAGATTCGGCCGTGGGCTTGTAAACAGAAAATCGCACGTGTTACAGCGCTTTATAGCGAACAACTCATTGCTTACTGTGTAATCAACAGCAGACAAATGAGCAGAAAAGCTAATGGAGGAACAAATGGGGCAGTCGGTAATTTCGGTCATGGTTTCACGTGAAACAATCAGCGGCCAAGATACACCATTAAAACGGAAATATCGGAAGGGGAAACTCCACTAATTCGTGATGCTTGGCCAATGTTTGAAGGCTTTATTGCACCAAGTTTTTGACGCGCCTCGGTTGATAGAGCCGATAAGCGTTCGTAATCAAAATCGGCGTGAAGCTCAATGTGTTCAAGACGCTTCAATTTCTCTGCTATTTCATGTTCCTTTCGGATATATCCATCGTATTTAATTCGAATTTCTGTGAGCGATACCTCGTCCACGCTAAGACCATGATCGCCCATTAATGATTTTGCCAAACTTGGAATTCGCTCAACCATAGTTGTTAAATTAACCTGAGGCCGAGATACAATACCATGATATTTTACTTTCTGGGAGATGGGCGCGGTGCCAGACTCAAGCAATAATTCATTGATTTCGTCGGGAATGGCGCTTTCGTTTACCAAAAAACGGTTTGCTGCATCAACACGAGCATATTTGTTTATGGTTTCGTCTAAACGCTTTGAATTGATAAGACCTAAATTATAACCGATTGGGGTTAACCGCTCATCGGCGTTGTCTTGTCTGAGCAAAATCCTGTATTCGGCGCGCGATGTAAACATTCGATAAGGCTCTTCTGTGCCTTTTGTTACCAAATCATCAAGCAGTACACCAATATATGCTTCCGAGCGCCGTAAAACAAACGGCTCATCTTGTGTACTTTTCCTATGCGCATTAATTCCCGCCATCATTCCTTGACAAGCAGCCTCTTCATACCCAGTTGTTCCATTAATCTGCCCAGCTAAAAAAAGATTGGAAATTGCCTTTGACTCCAACGTAAGCGATAATTGCTGGGGTGGGAAATAATCATATTCTATTGCGTAACCGGGACGAAACATCTTCACGTTTTCTAGTCCGGCAACAGAGCGAATGGCATTATATTGCACATCATAGGGCAGTGAAGTAGAAAAGCCATTGATGTATACCTCGCAGGTATTCCACCCCTCCGGCTCTATAAACAATTGATGCCTTTCCTTGTCCGCAAAACGATCAATCTTATCTTCTATAGATGGGCAGTACCGAGGACCAATTCCCTGAATTCTGCCGGTGAACATTGGACTTTTGTCGAAGCCTGTTCGCAAAATGTCGTGCACGCGCTCGTTGGTATATGTCATCCAGCAGGGAAGCTGCTTGCTTAAGTTCGGTGTATTTGTAAACGAAAAACGCCCGGCTTCATCATCGCCCGGCTGAATTTCCATTACACTGTAATCTATAGAGCGCCCATCTAGCCGTGGCGGTGTTCCTGTTTTCATTCTACCCGAAAGCAACCCATATGATTTCAGTTGTTCTGTGATTCCTGTTGCATTTCGCTCGGCAGCCCTTCCCCCGGGTAAATTCTGCTCGCCAATATGAATCAGTCCATTTAAAAAGGTTCCATTGGTAAGAACCACTGCTTTTGAATAAACGCGTTGATTTGTTCCCGTTACAACTCCCCTAACCGTATGCCGTTCAATGATTAACTGTGTTACGGTATCCTGGTAAAAATCGACATTGTGTATCGATTCCAGTATGTGGCGCCACTCTTCGGCGAAGCGCATCCGGTCGTTTTGTGCACGAGGACTCCACATTGCTGGGCCTTTTGAGCGATTGAGCATTTTAAACTGAATGGCGGATTTGTCTGACACGATACCCGAATACCCACCCAAAGCATCAATTTCGCGCACGATTTGTCCTTTGCCAATTCCTCCCATTGCAGGATTACATGACATCTGACCTATGGTCATCATATTCATTGTAACAAGCAATACGCTTGACCCTAGATTTGCGGCGGCGGCGGCGGCTTCACATCCGGCATGTCCGGCACCAACAACAATTACATCGTATTTGTTTTCCATTTAAACTTGTTCCACGTGAAACGCGACACAAAATTAATCAACATTTTGGGTAAACGTTGATTTGAATTGTTGGAGTGCGGAATCTTCTGCTTTACGCATATTGGCGGCGTCTTTCTTGGTCTTATCCTTAAAGCCCATCAAATGGAGAACACCATGCGCAATAACTCTTAATAACTCCTCTTCAAATTGCAGTTTGCGGTCGTTTGCATTGTCTTTTACACGATCTATGCTGATAAATAATTCTCCCGAAAGCTTCTGTTTATCTGAATAATCGAACGTTATAATGTCGGTGAAATAGTCATGTTTCAGATAATTCCGGTTCATTTCAAGCAAAAACGCGTCTGAGCAGAAAACAATAGAAATACTTTCTATAGCAAAGCCCGACTGACGTGATAAAAGCTCAAGCCATTTACAGACTTGAGCCTTATTCTTTAGCCGAAACTTTGTTTCGTTCGACGAAACTGATATCAATTTATTGATTTGCTATACGAAAATACAACTCCACCCTTCGGCCATCGTTCTCAAACTTTATATCGTCGGTTAGCTTTCGCATAAGGAAAACGCCTCTGCCATTTGGGTTTTCAAGATTCTGAGGATCAGTAGGATCCGGAAGGGCTTCGGGATTATATCCACGACCCTCGTCTTCAATAACGAAGCACAGATTATGGTCTTTCGTTTCGTAATAAAAGCGAACTTGTTTTTCGGGGTTCAGGCGGTTGCCGTGATAGATAGCATTCGAAACGGCTTCCGTAACTGCCACGAGAATGTTTCCGTAATTTTCATCACCTATGTTATAAAACTCGCATATCTCATCGATATATTTACCGGCTAGCGCAATGTTCTCTTTCAAAGAGGGGAAACTTACTTGTTTCGTTTGGGTTATCATCATGATTGTGAAAGTAAAAAATTAATTGGTTTTGAAGTACTGCTCTACGAGATTTTTATAAAACGGTTTCAATTCTGGTGAACTTGTTTTTAAAAGCTCGTTCTCTGCATTTTTCTGTTGCATATACTGCTGGAATTCCAAAAGGTTTCGATTGTATTCATTTTTATTTTCATTGCTTTCGCGTTTGTCGTCCTGATCTCGTTCGCGCTCTGCCTTTTCGGCTTCCAACAAACGCGTCATTATTTCCTGTTGCCTACGCATTGTTTCCGATGTAATGTTCTTGTTTACCAGATCTGTTTCTGTTTTCTCCATCTGCTCAATCATCTTTCGGAGATTTCCGGCGTTCCCATTTTCGCCTTCTTTGATCATTTCGTTTAGCATTTTCTGCATCTCATTTCTGAGCATCTCCTGTTGCGCAGCCATTTTTGCAAGTTGTTGGCTTCCGTTCTTACCATCCTTTCCTTTGCCTGGTTTACCCATTTCAGACTTCATTTTCTCCATTTGCTCATTCAACTGTTGCTGCAATTGCCGCATGGCGCCAACCGAGGGCTTACCATTTCCGGGCTTCTTTTTGTTTCCAGGCTTCTTACACGATCCATTGCCCTCTTTTTGCTGTTGCTGCTGTTGGGCAAGCTGTTGTTGCATCTGATCCGAAACTTCCGATAGCATCAACGCGAGGTTATTTATCGAGGTCATTGCAAATTGCTGTCGAGAAGAAGCTTGCCCAGACTGCCTCTCGGCTAAGTATTCTATTGACCGGTCGAGAGAGAAATTAATCTGCCCAATTTCCTTATTCACAAATGAGCTGATTTCCTCTACGCGCTTACTTAAGGCAAACAGAGAGTCTTCTATCGCTTTCGCATTATCCTTAATTTTCTTTTGGTCGCTGGTAATTTTAACATACAAGGGATTTGATGGTGGCGTACGTTGAAGCAATTTCATTAATGCCTCCTGATCAAATGAGAGTTGCAATAAGTTTTCGAGTATTTCCCTGATTTTTGCAACATCCTCTTCCAAACTTTGCTCTGCCGCCTCGTTCATACTCTGTTGCATCTTGTCTTTCATCTGTTGCATTTTCGAACTTGCACTTTTTTGTGACTTAGATGCCTTACCGTTTTTCTTACTATTCAAATCCTGAGAGCTTTGTTGCATCTCTTGTTTAATATCTTGTTCCATCTGTTCGGTAGCATCCATCGGCATCGGATTTTCTAACTCTTGATTCTTCTTTTCTACCTGATCAAGCTCCTCGCTTAATTTGTTAAACTCTTTATTGAGCGAGTCCTGCTTCGCCTTCAATTCATCCGAACTGGATTGATTCTTCTCCGTTTTATCCGCAAGTTTTTCCTGCTCTTTTTGCAAAGCATCGAGTTTATAAATCGCATCCTTCATGCGTTGCTCAACCTCCAATTGTTTCAATAATTCGAGGCTTCTGTCGAGCTCTTTTTCAATATCCTTATTGTCTTGCTGAAGCTTCTCCATTTCTTCCTTCAGCTTGTCTTTATCAAGCGTTTTAAGCATCTCTTCCAACTGACGCAATTGCTCCTTCATTTCGGGACTTAGCAACTCGTTCATCAACTTTTCGATTTGCTCCTGCTTTTTGAGCAATTCTTCATCCTTATTAAATTCCTTGTTCCGTTCGTTGTTTTCTTTCGTCTCCTTCTGTATCTCACTCAATTGTTCCTGCAGTTGCTTTTGCCTTTCGATTAGCTCCTTTGCTTTGTTTTTATCCTGCCAGGTAAGCTCCTTTTTTTCAAGCATTCGGTTCGTTAACTCTTCGAGCTCTTTTTGAAGTTTTTTAGCCTCATCCATGGTAGATTTTAGGTCGGTCTTTATTGCCGATTGCTGCTCGCGCGATTTCTCCTGCAATTCTTCTAAGGTTGGTTTACGGTATATACCTTTCTGCGATTTTGTAGATTTCCTGCCATGAACAGCATCGTTATCCCATACCTCGAACCAGTATTCTATTTCCTGCCCCGGTTCTAGTTGAACGGCATTGAACGAACTGCTCCACATAAAGAAGGTACTCGAATAGCTTTTGTTAAAAGGAACATCCATTGATGTGGGCTTGTTGCCTTGGCCAGGAATAAGCACATGAAATTTCAATTCGGTTAGCCCGTAATCGTCTTCTATTTTTCCTTTAAAAACAAAATCCGACCCCAATATTGAATCTGCCTTTGAATCAACTTCTATAATTGGAAAGCCATCCGGTTTAACCGAAATTGCATATTCAACAGCATTTGTGTTACGCATGAAATTGTTTTTCATTTCAATGCTATAGCGATCATCCTGTAAAAAGCGTTTGGTGAAAAAGAATTCCTGCGCTGAACTCATTTGCGCATTTGATTCGCCCTGCAGAAATTTCAAACTTAGTGTCGATGTCTCTTCTGTTTTAAACATCCATTTTACTTCGGTACCTGCAGGAACAGATAAGTCGCCAATATTAGCCAACTGTTCATCTTTCTTCCCGGTATATGAGGGATAATCAAGCGCTACCGTAAATTGTACCAGTAGGGGTGAAGGGAGACTGCGCAAGGTGTATTCTTTAGAGAAAAAACCATCTGCATACAATCGAAAACGCACATCTTCCTTAACATTTCTGAAGACGTAACTGAAATTTGTTTTATCTACAGCCTGACATTTGAATTTATTTCCTGAAATATCTACAAATAATTCACGCGGTAATTCTTCGCCACCGGTGCGAACATCGAGTTTAAAATCTTGCATGGAGGCAACTTCGAGTTTGGTATTCAAAAGCACAAACTGAAAAGGAGCTACCGGTTCAAATGTTTTATCGTACGATATAATGCGTTTTGTGCTTTCCGTTAAGACCGCAGGTTTAATAACCCAAACACCCAGTATAAATAAAAGGGGAATAAGTGCCAATGGTATGTAACGTTTATTTTTACCAAAATCGATAGCCCTAGAAAAGGGTACCGGTTTAAGTTCGGTAATCTTTTGATCAATACCTGCAAGTATCAACTCTTTACTTCCGGGAGCATCTTCCAGCTGGCGTTGTAATTGAAGGGTATTAATCAGTTTATCTTTTACCTCATTGAAATGTTGACCAATTAGCTCTGCCGCATGTTCATGTGTAAGCGATTTACCGATGCGCAACAGCCCAAAAATAGGTTTCAGGATGTATACAACAAGTACAATGGCAGAAAGAGCCAAATAAGAATAAAAAAGGATAGCACGCAGCGCAGTTCCATTTTCGCCTATGTATTCAACTACAGAAATAAGCAGAAAAAACAAGGCAAGCAATCCGATACTGTAAAGAATGCCGCGCAAAAGTTTATTCTGATAATACTTGCGGATAAATTCCTCAAGCTTACGCATCAATTCATTCACTGCACTATTTCCTGTGTTCATTTTAACTATTTTACTAGAAACGCTTTCATTAGCAATTAATTTTGGCAACGCGTTTTTCGTGCCTACCTCCTTCAAACGCAGTTTTCAGAAAGTCATCAACAATATTTTGTGCAGTTTCTTGATTTATAAAACGCGCAGGAAGGCATAAAATATTTGCATTGTTGTGCGCTCGAGCCAGCATAGCAATTTCAGGTAACCAACACAAGGCAGCACGTATACCCGCATGCTTATTTGCCGAAATCGCAACGCCATTGGCACTCCCACAAAGAAGAATGCCATAATCAGCCTCACCCGCGAGAACCGCATTTGCAACCGGATGAGCAATATCGGGATAATCCATACTCTCTTCTGAAAACGTACCAACATCAGTTACATCTGCATTCAAATTGGTTAAATAAACCTTTACCTGCTCTTTAAGCAAGAAGCCGGCATGATCTGAACCGATATAGATTTTCATGTAATTTGGGTTAAATTAAACGCTAAAATACGGAATACGCCATTTTGTTTGGGCAGAAAGAACAGAATTAACAGTTATTTTGTTAATCGCTGTTAATTTCCTGTGACAAAAAACGAATAAGTAAAATTGCTTGCGTTAAATTATTTTCTCATACGCTTCATTTTTTTTGATGTCAAGCGAAAAATGCTGATTAAAATCATAAAATAAATAACATGTGATGCACAATTCTGATCATAATCGTAAAATGAATTTTTCCCCATTTTCGAATATCAACAAAATGTTAATAGTATATTATATCAGTTGAATTTCAATATTTTAATCAATTAAAAACGTTTAATAGCATGTCAATAAATAGCTGATAGCGTATATTCCAACTCATCGAACGAATTTTTCTACTCAGAACTAACAGCATTATTAAAACCTACTCTTTATTTAAACTTTAAAATACCTTTGTTTTATACTTAGTACAGGGATGTTCATTTCTAAAAATTCACGCTCAGATCTTATTCAATCTATCGAACGGCTTAAGAGGGAAAAGAATGCCATTATTCTGGCTCATTATTATCAGGACAATGGCATACAGGATTGTGCTGATTATATTGGCGATAGTCTGGGCCTATCTCAAGCTGCAGCAAAAACAGATGCTGACATTATCGTTTTTGCCGGTGTTCATTTTATGGCAGAAACGGCCAAGATCATCTCGCCCAGTAAAAAAGTTCTGTTGCCCGACCTTGATGCCGGCTGCTCATTGGCCGACGATTGTAAAACCGTTGATTTTATTGCGTTCAAAAAGCAACATCCGGATCATATTGTTATTTCATATATCAATTGTACAGCCGAAGTTAAGGCCGAGTCGGATATTATTTGCACATCATCGAACGCTGTTCATAGCGTGAATAGCATTCCGAAGCAAACTAAAATAATTTTCGCGCCCGACAAGAATCTAGGTCGTTACGTTATGAATAAAACCGGAAGAGACATGGTTTTATGGGATGGAGCTTGTATGGTACACGAAGCGTTTTCGCTATCGAAGATTGAAGCGCTTATCGAGCACAATCCGGAAGCTGAATTTATTGCGCACCCCGAGTGTACCGAAGCGGTTCTGAAACATGCATCGTTTATTGGTTCTACTACAGCCTTGCTGAATTATACAAAAACATCGGATAAACAGGAATTTATTGTTGGAACCGAGAGTGGAATTTTGCATCAGATGATTAAAAACGCTCCCGGTAAGCGTTTCATTCCGGCACCACCTATGAACAACTGTGCATGCAACGATTGTCCGCACATGAAAAAAAATACACTTCAAAAACTCCACGATTGTCTGTTGAACGAATCGCCCGAAATAATACTCGATGAACACATCCGTTTAAAAGCAGGGAAGTCTATTCAACGCATGCTCGAACTTTCTGTTAATCTTTGAAATATTGTTTAATGATACGGTCAACACTACTTTTCTTATCACTCTTTCTTTCTTTTTCAAAGCTTTGTGGACAAAACCTTGAAAAAGTTACCTACTCCTACGAGAGTTATCCGAACGATCCACTGGGTATCCGGAAGTATGTTTTGAAAAACGGACTTACCGTATTTACATCGGTAAACACGAACGAACCACGCATTTATACATGCATTGCAATTGCTGCAGGCAGTAAACACGATCCGAAAAATAACACAGGTTTGGCACATTACCTTGAACATATGTTATTTAAGGGTACAGATGTGTATGGAACAACTTCTTTCGAAAAAGAACAGGGTTACCTTAAACAGATTGAGAGCTTGTATGAGAAATACAATAAATCGGTAGAAGAGAATTTAAGAAAGCAGCTTTATCGAAGTATTGATTCGCTTTCATCTATTGCTGCAAATATTGCAATTCCAAACGAATACGATAAGATGATGCAGTTCATTGGTGCAAAAGGAACCAATGCGTTTACATCGTTTGACGAAACAGTTTACATCAATGATATTCCATCCAATCAATTTGATGCCTGGCTTAAAATTGAAGCCGAGCGTTTCAGAAATCCAGTATACCGTTTGTTTCATACCGAACTTGAAGCGGTGTATGAGGAAAAGAATATGTCGCTCGATTCAGACTCTGATAAATTGTATGAAACAATGATGCAGGCTCTTTTTAAAAATCATACGTATGGTTTACAAACTACCATAGGAAAATCGGAACATCTGAAAAATCCTTCTTTAAAAGCCATACGTAATTTTTATGAGATGTATTATGTTCCAAACAACATGGCAATTTGTTTGGCAGGGAATTTTAATCCCGATGAAATTATTGAAAAAATCGACGCTGCTTTTTCCCTGTACAAACCGGTAAACATCTCAGAACCGCAATTTAATCCGGAAAATAAAGATACAACAGCCGATTATTTAACGGTAAAAGGTCCGGAACAGGAATCTGTTTCGCTGGCATTTAGGTTACCAAAACTTGATGCTTTGCAAGGTAAAATGCTGGAGTTGATTTCAGAACTGTTGTATAATGGCACAACAGGTTTGATCGATAGAAATTTACTCAATAGTCAAAAAATATTGAGTGGTTATTCAGAAACAATGAATCTAAGAGATTATTCTGTTCTATTTCTCAACGGAGAACCACAAAAAGAGCAAAAACTGCAGGAAATTTCCGGCTTATTGCTCGCACAAATCGACTCATTGCGAAAAGGGAAAGTTACAGATGATCAGATTCGAGCAGCAATTCTTAATCTAAAAACGAGGCAGGAGCGCATGATTGAAAACTCTTCCTCGCGGGCATTTGAAATGGTCGATTTGTTTGTAAAAAGATTCGATTTAAAAAGTGTTCATCGGCGCGATTCACTTTTTGATTTACTCACTAAAAAAGAACTGATTCGTTTCGTTCGAGATAATTTACAGAAAGATTTTGTTGTGGTTTATAAACAGAAAGACGAATCGTTTCAGAACGCCAAAATAGAAAAACCCGAAATTACCCCGGTACCGCTGAACCGAAAAGATAATTCAGCGTTTGCTTCAACGATTTACAACCAACGGGTTGCAAGCGAAAAACCGCAATTCATCAATTTTAAGCAATCAATCAAACCGTTGAATATTGGAAACGCTATTACCGGATTCTATGTAAAAAACACGACGAATAATCTTTTTAGGTATCAAATAATACTTGAATATGGCCGCATAGCCAATCCATACCTTCCCTTCGCAATTGATTTATTTCAACTATCCGGAACACCTAAATTTTCGAACCAACGCATTAAAGAATTGTTTTATTCGCTTGCCTGCGACTATTCTATGTCGGTTGGAGAGTATACCACAACTATTGAATTAAGCGGACCAAAAAAATCGTTTACGTCTGCAATTAATCTCTTGGAAAACTGGATTCTGCATCCTGTGCTCGATAAGGAAACCCTGCGCTTATTTGTTAATTCAAAATTGCAGGAACGCGAAAATATGCTCAGCAATCCTGATATTATTCGAAGTGCCTTAAATAATTATGCTCTGTACGGAGAAAAAAATCCCTTTAGAAGGCAAATAACGAATAAGCAATTGAAAGCCTTAAAGGACGATATTTTAACCGACTATGTTTCCAGTCTTTTTAAATATCCGCATACAATTAGTTATTATGGACCAGACGATATAAATATGGTCGAAAATCAAATCAAACAAAACCATACTGCTCAGGTTACATTAACTATTCCTGAACGTGAACTTTTCAAGCCAATAAATTTGAAAAAGAGTAAGGTCTATTTTGCTGATTTCAACATGGTGCAGGCAAATATTAGCTGGTTGGCGGCTGGTTCAGATATAGATACATCCAACTTTGCAACGGCTTCGCTATACAACGAATATTTTGGAGGGGGCATGTCTTCGATTATTTTTCAGGAAATTAGAGAATCAAAAGCCTTGGCTTATTCTGCCTACGCCTATTTCCGAAATCCGGTTTACAAGGAAGGGAAGGAGACACTGGGGGCTTTTATTGGTACGCAGGCCGATAAAATCGACTCAGCCATTATTGCTATGAATAACCTGCTTCGAAAAATGCCTCTGTCCGAAAATTTGTTTCAAACGTCCACGGCAGCATTTCTTACCTCAATCGAACACGACCGCATTTCGCCCCGTAATTATACAGGGATGAGTATCGCTTATGCACGTCAAGGCATAGATTACGACTTCCGAAAATCGATATACCGTGCTTTACACAAATTGAACTTAAAAGACATCGAGCAGTTTCATCAAAATAAAATTGCCAGCACAACCTATGCGCTCGCTGTTGTAGGTTCTTCTAAACTTATCGATAAAGCAATGTTATCTAAGTTTGGAGCAGTTGAATCGGTGAGTGTTCAAAAATTACTTGGCTTCCGTTGATGAAAATCGTTTGCTCCATCCTGTTTTCGTGGTTAATTCCCGGCATTCTTGTGGCACAGGATTCCATTCCTCAAAATGGATATACCGTACTGAAATATCCCTCAGGAAAAAAGTCGGGCGAAGGATTCATGCAAAATGGTAAACCCGAAGGCATCTGGAAAGCATATTATGAAAACGGAGCGTTGAAATCGGAGGGCAAAAAAACAGCCGGAATTACCGATAGTGTATGGAATTTTTATTCTCCTGAAGGGATTTTGAAATCAAGTATTGAATATGCTGCCGGTCAGAAAAACGGCACCTCAAAAACCTATGATAAAAACGGCAATTTAATAGCAGAAGAGCAATTTGCAAGCGATAAAAAGGATGGCGTAAGCAAATGGTTTTTCACAAAGAGCAGAATTCAAAAGGAAATTAATTTTATTGGAGGAAAAGAGCAGGGGAGAGGCATTGAGTATGATACAACTGGCCTTATAATAACCTTATTTGATTATATCAACGGAGCTTTGGTAAAACGAATACCTGTTAACAGAACAGATCGACAGGAGCGAAAAACCGGTGTATGGGTAGAGCTACATCCAAACAAAGCAATAGCCATCGAAACAAGCTGGGCAGGAGGATTAAAAAATGGCTACCAGAAAGAATATGACACCAAAGGAAATCTCCTAAAAATAGAACGTTATATCGATGGTGTGCTTCAAAATCAACCCGAAGACGCTCCGCCTCCGCCAATCAAAAAGCGTTATTTTGAAAATGGAAGAGTGCGAACTAGTGGACCATACACAAGCGACGGAAAACCAACCGGGCAACATTTAACCTTCGACACGAGTGGTTTTGCTACATTTTCGGAAGTTTGGATGAATGGAGCGCTAATGGCCAAAGGTGCAGTTGATTCATCGTTTCGCAAACAAGGTCCCTGGGAGGAATATTATCCGGGCGGATCTTTAAAATCGAAAGGAAATTATTTAAATGATGTCCGAACCGGAGAGTGGAATTACTATTTCATTGAGGGGCAAAAAGAACAGACCGGCAGCTATAAAAATGGGAAGCCCGATGGAAACTGGCGCTGGTTTTACGAGTCGGGAAAAATATTGCGTGAAGAAAAATACCGCTTCGGGAAACTTGACGGTTTTGCTTTCGACTATGCTGCAAATGGCGATACGTTAGCCTTCGGGGAGTTTGTAGACGGTGAACGCGAAGGCGAATGGTTTTTTCGGCAAGGCAATGTGCAGATTAAAGGTAAGTTTGTTGCGGGCGAGTTTGATGGAGAATGGACGCATACGTATCCTGATGGGAAAACATCATTTACTGGAGGTTTCGCCCAGGGTGTTCCTGCAGGCAAACACCAAGCGTTTCGTTTGGATGGCAAGACGCTTTGGGAGGGCAAATACTCGGGCGGAAAACGGGATGGATTCTGGAAGCATTACGACGAGGATGGTCTTGTGGATCTGGTTGTGGAATATAAAGATGGAATCGAACAGGGCTATAACGGAGTTACGATTTCGCCGGCATTCGAACCTATAGATTATGAAAACTTACTGGACTATCACTGGTTCCGTTTTTAAAATTGGTTTGTTCGTTGTTTTGCTGGGGGCAATTCAGTCGTGCCGAAGCCGCAAGCCGCAAAGCGAAAGCGTAGAATGGGGCGAAATCGAGAAAAAACTCGGAATAAACGTTTCGAAACAGAGCGATTTACCTTTTTATAAAGAAGTTGTTAAATGGCTAGGAACACCCTATAAATTTGGAGGCAGTACCCCTAAGGGCACAGATTGTTCAGGATTTGTAACAACCGTTTACGAAGTGGTATTTAAACAGAAGCTTCCGCGGCAGTCGGCACAACAATTTAAGTCGGCAAAATCGACCACCGCGAAAAAACTAGAGGCCGGAGATTTATATTTCTTCGACATATCAGGAAAGGGTGTTTCGCATGTTGGGATGCACCTCGCAGACGATTATTTTATACACGCTTCAACAAAGAAGGGCGTAATTGTAAGCAGTTTGAAAGAAACGTATTATTCTAAATCCTTTGTTGGGTTTGGCACGTTCCGGTGAGAGAATTAAATTTCTTCCCTTGGCTCGTCTTTGTCGACTTCATGTGGATTGTAAATTTCGAGTTGCCGGTCTTTTCGTTCCGAAAGAAATGCAGAAATCTGAATGGCAATCGCTCCGATTAAAAATAGCATAGATAACCAAAGCGCCCAACCGAAATGAAGCGATAGTTTAACCATAGGAAGAGCGCCCAGGTCGCTCGAGACATTATCTTCCCAACCTTTTTTATACACAAAATAAAACCCTACTAGCGATAGTAAAGCAAGGAATGATGCAATAGTCGAACCGGTTTGAAGTTTCGGTTTGGTCGCAAAAAGCAACCCCAAAGCGGTCAAAAGAAAAACAAGATAGGCGATGAGTAAAACATCGGGCTTGCGTTTATCGCTATTGATGGCATTCATGGCTTCATTCATCTCTGAATTTTCGCCGATGTATTGGTCAAGCATAGCCGGTGTGTTCAATTTGAGCGGCCGAACAAAGGCAAGTTCCATCGCACTGGCATTTACCAGATTTTCATCGTTGCATTTAATTTCTACGAAAGGCAGAAAAAATAAAATCAAACAGGCGCCAAGCAGCGAAGACTTAAAATAGATCATAAAGATTTGTGAAAATTCGATTCTAAAAATATGTTTTTTTGTGAGTCAATTTCAATTAAAATGCAGGCCGCAGATTCAATTCGTGAACGCTATAAAGTAGTATTGGAACGATACATTCCGGAAGCGGCAATAGAACGAATAATTGATTGGATTATTGGATATGGTGTTCATTTAACAATTACAAGAGAACGAAGCACAAAGCACGGCGATTTTCGTCCGGTACGCGGAAAATCTTCAGGACATAAGATTACTGTTAACCACAGCCTGAACAAATACGCGTTTTTAATAACGCTCGTGCACGAAATCGCACATTTTGATACATGGGTTCGATTTGGTGATTCGGTGAGCCCACATGGTCAGGAATGGAAGAATTCGTTTAAGAAATTGATGCAGGACTTTCTTCACGAACGTGTTTTTCCATCTGATGTTTTACGTGTTCTGGAAATTCACATGCTAAACCCATCAGCAAGTAGTTCGCGCGATTTAGTGTTAATGAAGGCGCTGAAGAATTACGATACAGAGCTATGCATTTTTCTAGAACAGCTCGAAGAAAACCAGCGGTTTCGTTTATTGAATGGTCGCGAATTTATTAAAGGCCCCAAAGAGCGAAAAACGTTTCGTTGTTTCGAAGTCCCGAGTATGCAGGCGTATCGCATTCACGCTTTGGCCGAAGTAGAGCCCGTGTATCTGTAATTTGCGCTGTATAGTTTGCTAAATTTGCAAGTTTAATAGTCGATATCACTTACCTTAAAATGGAAAACCGCAATCTGTATTGTGTAATTATGGCCGGAGGTGCCGGAACGCGTTTCTGGCCCGTAAGCAGACAGCAAAGGCCAAAGCAATTTCTCGACATTCTCGGCACGGGCAAAACGCTTCTACAACAGACCTATGCGCGTTTTGCGCGAATAATTCCTTCAGAAAACATTCTTATTGTAACCAGTCGCTCGTATCGACCCATTGTTATGGAGCAATTGCCCGATATGAATCCGAAAGGATTGTTGCTAGAGCCTATGCGAAGAAATACCGCACCGTGCATCGCCTATGCGGTTCATAAGATTAATGCCGAAAACCCCAATGCGCAAATTGTTGTTGCGCCAAGTGATCACTTAATACTTCAAGAAGAAGCGTTTCTTGAGCAAGTTTTAAAAGGGTTTGGTTTCTGTTTTGAAAATGATGCGATTGTTACCCTTGGAATAAAACCATCTCGCCCCGATACCGGCTATGGTTATATACAATTTGTTGGCGGCAATTCAGATTCAGCAGTTTGCAAGGTTAAAACGTTTACCGAGAAGCCCAACGAAGAGTTAGCTAAATCGTTTATTTCTTCGGGAGATTTTCTTTGGAATTCTGGCCTGTTTATTTCGTCTGTTCGCTCAATGATCAAGGCGTTTGAGACGTATTTACCAGAAATCAATTTGATTTTTAAAGAAGGTACACCGCTTTACAGTACAGAAGACGAATCTGTTTTTTTAGACAGGGCTTACATGCAGTGCACGAATATTTCGATCGATTATGGCATTATTGAAAAGGCCGAAAATGTATTTGTAATCCCTTCTGAATTTGGCTGGAGCGATTTAGGGACATGGGGCTCTTTATATGAAAACGCCTCAAAAGATCAGGGAAACAATGCACTGGTTGGCAAGCGCACCATCTTGTCTGAAACACAGAACTGTGTCGTACACATGCCGAACGAAAAATTAGCCGTTATACACGGCCTCGATGGCTTTATTGTTGTAGAATCCGACGAGATCCTGTTAATCTGCAAAAAAGATCAGGAACAAGAAATCAGACAATTGGTGAATAGAGTGAAAACCGAGGCTGGCGAACGCTATTTGTAAAACAAAAAAACCGGAACGTTCCGGTTTTTTTGTGTAAGCGTGGAGGATTAAACAATAAACTGAAGTTTTCCAATCAAAACTCCCAAAGATCGTGTTCGAAGGTAATAATTTCGTCTTTTATTCTATTCGATTCGAGCAGTGCATCCATTCCCTTTTTGTACTCGTTGATTGCACGGTTGTAAACATTTTCTTCTTGGATTATGTAACTGCTGAATTGCCTTTTCCAGAATATATCATCAAATGATCTTCTTTCTTGAGGGTTTTGACGATTGAATACATCGTACTTCGCGAGCTCTTTTCGTGCCTCAGGAAAGTATACCCAGAATAGAGGCTGGTCGCCCTTTTCTTTGTCTTCCTGTTCGTATAGTGGGCAAATTCCCAAAATACGGACATCGAGCACTGAACGCTGTTTGTCGAAGAACCATTCTTCCTTCAGGAGAATCTTTTTCACCCGATTTGGAGAAAACGATTCTGTGACGATTATCGTTGTATCTACTGATGGATCGAGCATGCTAGGAATTACCTTTTCATAGCTTTTTTCGGTCATTTTCTTTACCTCAGAAGGCGTTACCTCCTGTGAAAAATCATCTGCCGCAGAGCTGTACACCCGAAGAGAAACCTCTTCTGTTACTGCCTTGTAAATAACATTTGTCAAACTGCGTAAGCCGTTCACATCGTTATTCAAAGGAAAATAAAGCGGAAGATTAATTTTTTCGCGCAAATCAATAACACGCCAAATTCGACGCTTCCACATAACGTCTGCTTCGCGAACGGGAGCATAAGGTATGGGCTTTCGATTCATGATGTGTTCTCTTTTTACAACACCATCCTGAACTTTGTCGTCTAATACAGATTGCCCGAAAGTTGAAACAACCGGAAGGGCGATCAAAATTGAAACAAAAAGATTACGTATCATAAAAAGCGATTTTGATTAGGGTTTATTTAATCTTAAATGACGCATTTAGAGTTCTGGTTGAACCATCGGGGCCTTTCGCTTTGATATCGCTAAAGAAAATACGACCACCCGGCTTAACCTGATTTAGAAGTGAGGTTACCGCAGAATCGAACTTGTTTCCGGTTACCTGCGCTGTTTTGTACATACCGCCGATATTGGCACCAAATTCAAATGAAATAATCGAGAAATTGGCTTGGAAATCGAAGCCCTCCAACACTGCCGAGATATAACCTGCCGACTTTAATTCACCGATAGAAACATTCTCTCCATTTCGCTTGCCCAAAAGCATAGGAACAGGGTCAGGAATTCTTTTGATTCGGAATTCAGGAGCCCCCATCGAGGTTGTTCCTTTCCCGTCGGCCTTTTTAACCGAAACCGGAATTGTACATTTTGAACCGCCAGAAACCTTTGCAATAAACTCACCGCCTTTTACCCGGGTAAGCGAGCCTGTTGCGCCTTGTAAACTGGCTTCAATTTTATCTGGAGCAGAGCCCGGTACAGAAATCGACACAGGGTTATCAACTCCAATGTAAAATACGTTCATCTTGGTCGGAGAAACAACTGCGTTGGGCTTAACGGCGGTATAGGTGAATTCCTTCTCAGAAACTTCGTCTTGGCCGTCGGCATTTTTAAATTTAACAGAGGCTTTCACTTTCTGTTCTCCTTCTGAGGATGGACGAGCCTTGAACACAACAAACCCGTTTTCATCAACTTCAGTAATTACACGCCCGTTTACGTTAACATCCGGTATAGAAGAGGTGTTCAATGCCGCAACAAAAATTTTCGCAGTAAATTCATCTCCAATTGCAACTACATTAGCCGAAGGAACCATTTGAGCAGCAAGTTTATCTACCTTAATCGTTCTTGCGCCAATCGATTTAAATAACTCGTTTAGTACAGTTCCTTCCGCATTGCGTATTTCTGTTTGCAATTGCGTTAGGTTAACGATCTGTGCAGCTATTGGTAAATGGTAAAACTTCTCCATTTCCCATGTTTCTACTGCTGTTCCCTTTTTTGGAGGGTCTTCGGTTTTAAGCCCTAAATTCGTTGTTTTCTTAACAGATTCTGGAAGAATACTCATCATATTCTTTTTAAATTCT
>JBKCFX010000550.1:0-3949 GCA_046303595.1 Bacteroidia bacterium | reverse complement strand
TTCTTTAAGATAGACGGTAAATTTATAACCCCCAATCTCGATGGAACTGTTTTAGCAGGTGTAACGCGCAACAGTGTAATAGCCTTGCTTAAACAGAAAGGCTTTTCGGTAACAGAACGACCAATTTCGATACACGAGATAATAGAAGCCGAAGCCAACAATACACTCGAAGAAGCTTTTGGAACGGGCACTGCTGTTGGAATTGCCATGCTTGATGAAATCGGATACCGCGACCGAATTATTAAATTCCCGGCCGATAATCCGGTGGCCACGGAAATTAATTCGACGTTAAATAAATTGAAAACGCAAGAAATGGCAGACGAATTTGGATGGATAATTCAATTGCCTTAAATTGGTTCTCTAGAAAGAGAATTTGCGTTTGGAGGATTTCGCCTATCAAATTGAACTAAGTGATAAGATTATCAAAGATTGCGACTGATTAGTTAACGGTATGAATCTAATTAACAGAATTAAACTTTTATTAAAACGGGTTTACCGTTTATCGCGCAACCATGAAAAACATAGCGAAATTGTTTGGTCAGACTTAAAGAAGTTTCACATTGATGCGGGTTTGAAACATGGTGTTAATGAAGAAGATAAATACATTGAGACTCGGTTTAAAATTCATCAAGAACAGGGTGCTGCGTTCTGGTATATGGTAAACGAAAATTATTTTCATTGTCGGGTGAAAGTACTTGATTTTTTTCCGGAAGAATTAACCACCGATGTTTTCGTTTTGGCAGCCCATTTGAATAACGTTTTGAACAGAGGTGTTGTAACTGTAGATGTTGATGATCGATATGTGGGTTTCCAAATCAAGAGCCCTTTACTCATTCCGCTTTTGTATCATGCCGAGATATGGCATCAAATCAATCTTCACCAAGATTTGGCACAAGATATTTATAAGGCTTTTCAGCGGCTGGTTTGCGAACAGGAGGCTCCGGCAATAATAATCGCCGATTTATTAAAACAATATAATCAACCAACAGAAGGCGATCTAACATAAACGGTTTGTTTATTGCGTAAGCATTTCATTGCGTTTCCATATTTCGAACCGCATATTAACCGGATTTTTTTCATCAGCCTTTCGGAACTCGGAAGCCTCAAGGCGGAATTCTTTTTCTGAAATTTCGGGGAAAAAGCGGTCGGCCTCTGGTTGCATATCCACTACTGTTCTGTAAATGCGATCTGCTTTCGAAAGACATTGTTGGTAAATATCTGCCCCGCCGGCAATAATAATTTCCTCATTGTGATTACACATTTCAAGCGCATGGTCAAGCGAATTTGCCGTTTCAGCGCCTTCGGCTTGCCAGGCTGCATTGCGTGTAACTACAATTGTGCGGCGTCCGGGCAAGGCCTTTCCAATACTTTCAAATGTAGCTCGACCCATTATCATGGTTTTTCCCAACGTTGTTTTCTTAAAGTAGTGCAAATCGGCAGGCAAGTGCCAGAGCAGACGGTTGTCTTTGCCTATGGCATTGTTTGTACCGCATGCAACAACAATAGAAATCATCAAACTGCGACTATGGCTTTAATAGCCGGATGTGGATCGTAATTCAGCAAAGTAAAATCTTCGTAGCGAAACGCAAATAAATCTTTGATATCAGGATTTAAGCGCATTTGCGGCAAAGGCCGAATAGCGCGGCTAAGTTGCAATTCGACTTGCTCTAGATGATTGGTATACAGGTGCACATCGCCAAAACTGTGAATAAACTCACCTACTTGTAAATCGCACACTTGGGCAATCATAAGGGTTAACAGGGCATAGGAGGCAATGTTAAACGGGACGCCAAGAAACGTATCGGCCGAACGCTGGTATAGTTGGCAACTTAGTTTTCCATCGGCCACATAGAACTGAAATAAACAATGGCAAGGAGGAAGTGCCATCTGCGGAATATCTGCCGGATTCCATGCGCTAACAATCAGGCGCCGCGAATCGGGATTGGTTCGAATGGTATTTACGACTTCGCTGATTTGATCAATGCTTTCGCCCCGATGACCGGGCCAGCTACGCCATTGGTAGCCGTAAACAGGCCCCAAATTGCCACCTTCGTCTGCCCATTCATCCCAAATACTAACGCCATTTTCCCTGAGGTAATTAATATTTGTATCGCCTTTTAAAAACCACAGCAACTCATGAATAATAGAGCGCATGTGAACCTTTTTAGTAGTAAGCAGCGGAAATCCTGCGCTCAAATCAAAACGCATCTGATAGCCAAAGCAACTAAGTGTTCCCGTTCCTGTTCTGTCTTCTTTTCTGCTGCCGTTTTTTAGAATATGGCGAAGCAAATCATGGTACTGTTGCATACGTTATTCCTGTGATTTTCAAAGATACGTCAAATGGAGTTTAACGATTAGCCAGTGATTAGAACTTATCAACGTGTTTTCACCCGAAAACTTGTTTGTGAATTGCAGTTACGCGAATAGACTTGTTAATTAAATGCTTTTTAAAGCATTGTGCATTTTAATGGCACGCAACGAGAAACGCAATCCGATAACGAGAGATGCTATGGCCCCAAAAAGTAAACCAGGGTAATTGGAATTAACCAAAAAGAAATTATACGATGTGTGTAAGGTTGCTGCCAGGACAACTCCTAAGAGGGCATATCCTGCTTTGTTTTTGAAGCGCTGTAGTCCTAAAAAATATCCCGAAATTATTCCAAAGAATGCATGCGCCGGTACCGCTGTAAACATGCGCATCCAGGCTATCGACTCCGATTCTTCGTTTCCGAAAACATAAAGCAGATTTTCGAGTGAGGCAAAACCCATGGCCGACATTACGCCGTATGTAATTCCGTCAAATGGCTCATTAAACGCATGATGCCTGTGCGCGTACAAATACACCGCGAGAAATTTAAATCCTTCTTCTATAATACCAACCACACAAAACATGGAAATAAATGACCAAAAAATTGATTTGCTGAAGGGATCGAAGCCAAGCGATTCCAGAAAATGGCCCGAAACAACCACCGGCAGTGCACTCAGAGCCCCAAGTAAAAATGTTATAAGCAAAACCTTGAGTGGCTCTTTGTCGAATTTGTCTTTCCAATATATATACACCATAATGGCCAAACACGGCGCCAGTGCAAGTATTCCAAGATAAATTAATGTCGATGAATCCATAATTTTATGTTTACTAAATCGTATGTTATCAGCTTAAAACTAAATGATTTCTCGAAGCAAAATACCTCTATTGTGATTTTTTTGTTATTCGATCAATTATCGGTTTAATTTGAATAAAAATTCTATGGCAACTGCATTAATCACGGGAGCATCGAAAGGAATTGGTCTTGAATTGGCTAAAATTCATGCACGGAGTGGACACAATCTAATTCTTGCAGCGCGTTCTGCCGATCGGTTAATCACGATAAAGCGCGAACTTGAAGGCGCATTTTCTATTCGGGTGGATGTTATCGCGATTGACCTTTCTGAACCGGGTGCAGCGCACCGACTTTTTGAATTAGCTGGCGGGAAGGATTTGCAGGTCGATTTTCTGATTAACAATGCCGGTTTTGGCACGTTTGGCATATTTGCTGAAGCCGAAATCGGTAAAACAGAAGAAATGATGCGGTTAAATATGGAGTCGCTTACTACCTTAACGCGCCTGGTTTTACCCGGGATGCTCTCGCGCAAATCGGGCCGCATAATGAATATAGCTTCAACTGCAGCCTTTCAGCCGGGACCGTTGATGGCGGTCTATTTCGCATCAAAAGCGTATGTACTCCGTTTTTCAGAGGCGCTTGCCAATGAAGTTCAAGGCAGTGGTCTTAGCATTACGGTGTATTGTCCTGCCGCTACCCAAACCGGTTTTCAAACTGCCGCCAAGATGGAAGATAGCAGACTGGTTAAAAACCGTAAGCTTGATTCGGCAGAAAACGTTGCACAAGATGCTCACAAAGCTATGATGCGGGGCCAAACGCTTGCCATTTACGGAAGAATAAATGCGCTG
>JBKCFX010000549.1:0-2608 GCA_046303595.1 Bacteroidia bacterium | reverse complement strand
GATCCGGCCTCTGCAACCACAGCTTCCTGCGGGTCAAGTTCAATTTCGATGCATTGCATCTCAGAACCAATAATTCTGTAATCGATTTCGTGCGAATTCATGATGCGTAAAGTTTAATAATTCGACATCACCGGCATCACGAGCATGAGTAAATCTTCTTCCTTATCCTGTACATCAGAATCGGGCAACAAAATGCCTGCGCGGTTTGGCGCACTGAGGTTTAGTGTTATGCGCTCCGAATCAAGATTGCTAAGCATTTCACTGATAAATTTCGCGTTAAACGAAATTTCCATATCCTCGCCGTTGTACTGGCAGGTAAGTCGCTCGTTTGCAGAATTTGCGTAATCGGGGTCTTCGGCCGACAGGGTAAGTTCGGAACCCTGAATTGCAACCTTAACCTGACTTGAGCTCTTGCTTGAGAAAATTGCAACGCGACGAATTGAACTTACAAGATCTTGGCGCGTCATGATTAACTGGAAAGGATTTTCTTTTGGAATAACGGCATCGTAATTCGGATAGCGCCCTTCAATCAAGCGACAAATGAGCCGAATCTGTCCGAAAGAGAAACTTGCATTGCGCGCATTAAAGCTAATACTAACATTGCCATCAACATAACCCAAGAGGTTTTTCAAAAGATTGAGTGGTTTCTTGGGAAGAATAAACGAAGCCTCCGAATCGCATTTCACATCGTTGCGGCGGTACCTCACCAATCGGTGTGAGTCGGTTGCTACCATGGTTAAATTTTCTTCGCCCACTTGCATAAGTACACCCGACATTACCGGACGAAGATCATCGTTGCCTGTGGCAAAAATGGTTTTATTGATACCACTGTACAGAACCGATGCGTCCATCTCGAATGTGGTTCCGTCTTCGATGGAAGAAATTTTCGGAAACTCTTCGGGATCGTGACCGTGCAGCTTGTATTTACCATATCCGGAGGCTATCTCAATTCCGAACGTATCAGGATTGATTATAAACGTTAGCGGTTGCTCCGGAAAACTCTTGAGCGAATCAATTAGCATTTTAGCCGGGATGGCCACTTTGCCGGGCTCCTGCGCTTCGGCTTTTATTCGGGTAATTATGGTATTGTCGAGATCAGATGCCAAAATGATTAACTCACCTTCCACAATTTCGAATAAAAAATCCTCAAGAATGGGAAGCGAATTGTTGGTGGTCAGTACACCTGAAATGTTTTGCAATTGTTTGAGCAGCGCTCCGCTGGAAATGATAAACTTCATTACGACACTTTTAAGGGCCTAAAGATACATGATAGAGGTATTTCGAAACGCCAAAGTTGAGAATTATTAATTCTTTAATTTTTAACGTTTTAAGAACATTGCGGGCTTGGCCATCAGCCTATCGAATTGAAAATACTGAACCAGTAAAAAGTCTTTCTTGTTTAAGAGGGCATACATTCGGTCGGGATCGAAGGGCAATTGATTTCCTTTGATATCAATATCCTGCGCTGTTGACGCTCTGTAATACCCGTCTACGCTGGTTCGCTTTCCAGATTTATCGGTTAGAACAACCTGAACAAATGGCTTAGACAGTAAAATTGAATCTTTCTTAGCCTGCGGAAAGGATTCTGTTACCACGTATTCATACACCACATTTCGGAATTGATTCATGTATTGATAGAGCAGCAGCGAATCGGCATCCAAAACCTTATTGCCCGAAAGCAGAACAGGAACACGCCCATCGTAGCGAAGCGTAAAGTCGGATTGTGGTTCGGCAGTGTAGCGAACTTCAACCGAACGGATGTCGCGATAATCGGTTCGAAATAAAACCGGATCGCGCCACAAGCGCGAATCAACAATAAAACGAGTTTGCAGGAAGCCTCTGTGACCGGGAATATGTACTTCAAAAGGAACCGATGAACCTTCAATGAGCATGTAAGTTCCAAGTTTATCCATGGTTTCGATTCCTACAAAGATGGTCTTCAGCAATTCTCCTCGTGAATAGATTTCGATCTTTCGCTGCCCTATCCCCGCCAAGTCTTTCAATACCTTTGGTTGCATCGATTTGGCAACAGGAGCCTTAACAACCATTTTATGCAGCGTAAACAACAAATCGCGTACAGCCTGCGGACGAGCACGATATTCTCCCACCATCCATTCGCCCGAAGGCTGTTTTTCTAGTAAAGATTGGTGGCCTTGTTTATCGGCCAAAAAAATTCGGTCAACAGCCGCGGTATCTTCGATGGCAAAATCGCGCAATTCGCCTTTGATGGTTCGGTTATCGCGGGTAAAAATGAAATAACTTAGTAGCAAACCCAAGCCAAGCACTGCAAGCAGCAACATACGATTCGATTTCATCTCGTTGCCTCGATTTTATTTTATCGGGGCAGCAAAAGTACAAATTCGGCATGGATTAGTAATGAGCATGCACACTCGTACAGTTTTAAATTTATGACGCAATCATAAATTTTACACCAAAATATACCATAAATTTAACATGTTGTCGAATTCGTTATTTGAGACAAAATGAGTCGAAAAAAATAAGGGAATATTTCCCAACTAATTAAACCGAAAGTATCTTAACTTGTCAACCGCTGTGATTTTAAAGACTATGAATTTATGAAAACCACAATCAAAGTATTACTTATCCT
>JBKCFX010000548.1:0-1977 GCA_046303595.1 Bacteroidia bacterium | reverse complement strand
CTCGAAAACGCCGTTCTCCACTGATAAGCTGAAACTTATCGTAGCCCATTTTTCGCACCGTAACGGGCTGAATGAGGCCCATTTCGCGAATGGATTCCGAAAGTTCGCGCAGGGCTTCCTCTTCAAAGAAACTACGTGGCTGAAATGGATTGGCTTCGATCTGAGAAACCTGCAAAACTGAAATTGATCCAACTGCAGCAGTTTCAGACACGCCTGTATGACGGCCTGTAATATCGGTTTCTGGATTCGACAGCAGGGCGCCCAAACCGCGCCCCAGTGCATTTCGTTTGGTGTTAACTGTCATTCCGTTTAATTATAACTGCTGCTAATATCGTCGATGATTTTCTCGGTCAGTGGAATGCGGGTAAGATCGTTCTTTTGCAGAATTTCTCTTGCCAGATTCAGGTAATTGATGGCACCGCTTGATGCCGCATCGTGCATGATTACCGAAACGCCAAAGCTTGGAGCTTCGCCCAAACGCGTATTGCGCTGAATAATGGTATCGAATACCATTTGCTGAAAATGCGTTTTTACCTCTTCAACAACTTGATTGGCTAGGCGCAAACGACTATCGTACATCGTTAACAAGATTCCTTCAATTTCAAGATCGGGGTTTAAACGCGACTGCACAATCTTGATGGTGTTAAGTAATTTGCCCAAACCTTCTAGAGCATAGTATTCGCATTGTACCGGAATAACCACCGAATCGGCAGCGGTGAGTGAATTGACGGTTATCAAACCCAACGAGGGGGAACAATCGATGATGATGAACTCGTACTGGTCGCGAATTTTCGCGATAGCATTGCGCATCATGTGTTCGCGGTTGGGCATATTAATCATCTCGATTTCGGCTCCAACCAGGTCGATGTGCGCAGGAATTATATCGAGATTTGGCGTACTGGTGTTCAGAATAATATCGCGCGGTTCGGCCTCATTGATGATGCATTCGTAAATGCTGGTTCGAATGTTCCGTGGATCGAGCCCGATGCCGGATGTGGCATTGGCCTGCGGATCGGCATCAATCAACAGGGTTTTATGTTCCAGAATGGCAAGACTTGCAGCAAGATTTACAGCAGTAGTGGTCTTCCCTACTCCACCTTTCTGATTTGCGATGGCAATTACTTTTGTCATAGGTTCCGAGCGGAATTAAAAATTGTTCGACATGAACTGTTTGTGGCAAATATACGGAATGACCCAGGGTTGATTTCCCAAAAAACATCAACAAAAACCCGTTGGTAAGTTGCAAAAATGTTAATAACCGACAACACGGAAGCTAGAACGACCGGTTCGCAATTTTGGTATTTGCTACTTAAAAATTCCGGTAAACACTGTTGCAATACCTACAAACAAGATCAACCATAAAACCACTTTACGGAATTGATCCTCAGAAATTCTATTTAGTATTCGTTTTCCGATATAGCTTCCAACAGCACTAACCAGCGCAAGCCATAGAATAATACTTAGTTCAACCGTTTTGAAATAGCCTTCGAAAAAATACACACCGGTACGACTTAAATCTACACCCAAATCGATTAATGCCGATGTAGATACGAATGCATCCTTTCCCAAAGCAAACGATGAAAGTGCCAGACCACGGATAGCTCCACCTGTGCCCAAAAGGCCAGCTGCAAATCCCGACGATAAGCCGCCCCAAATTAAACCGGTTTTGTTGGGTTTCAAAACAACATGCTGCTTGATTAAAAAAACTGCACTCAAGGCAATCAAAAACACTCCGAGAAAAATTTCCAGACTTTTTGCTTCGACGCGTGTGCTCAGCAAAGCCCCTAAAAAAACTGCCAGAACAGAAGCCGTTCCAAGATACACCACAATTCGTTTCGAAATACCCTTATGGAACATAACAACCTTGATAAAATTGCTGTTAATGTTAAACAAACCCTTAACTGCGAGTTCTAAATTAAATTAAAAGAAAAAGCCGGCTATCGTAACAAAAAAAAGCGACGAACCAAAACCACCTAC
>JBKCFX010000547.1:0-2583 GCA_046303595.1 Bacteroidia bacterium | reverse complement strand
AATTGCATATGGTATTAGCCATTCAAATATTTCTGGTATAGAGGGTACGCCCGATCCTCAACCCATAGGTGGTGGTTCGATAACTCCGGTAAGTGAAACAGAAGCTACACCTAACACCGATTTAACCGCCGATGTTGTGAGGTATAATTTCTCGCCACAATTGGCTACTGCCGTTAATGATACCATGCCATTTGAGGAAGCATTTATGGCTGCTCGTAATGAATTGGGTATGGGCAATGTTTTTCTTTGGAAAGGTCAGGCTTACAATACGTTTTACAAGGAAGAATTTGATCAATTAACCGATGCAGAGAAAGAAGCATTTTTTGACGCCTATGAAAAATTAGATATTCATATCCCTGAAGTTATTCCGAAGTCTGATGAGCCCATTGTGATAGTTGACCCGGAAGTGCCAGAGGACATAACGGAAATTAAAACCAATGCTCAAACCGGAGAGATAGAATTAACCCCGAAGCAGGTTAAAGTTATTACTGAGGAAGAGAATAAGTATGCCAATATGACTGATGAAGAGAAGATTGCCGTATTGGCACAAAAAGCTGCTGCCGCTGAAACTGAAGCTGCGAATGCCAAGGGTGTAGATGTTCCAGATGATTCTACAATTCCGAACTCTACAGAAACAGGCATTTCGAATGATGGCTCTGGAAATATTAATGATGATAACACGATAAACAATGTGGGAAGTTATAATGAAGGTCAATCATCTTCAAATGACTTACAGGGCTCTGATGATATGTACGATTATACAGTTAATTAAGGAAATCAATATACAATATCGTTCAAAAAGCATTCTGTAATTGTCTTGCATAAATTGGTTGCTAACTTTCGGTCAAGCCTATCAAGTTTTGCGTTTAATCTAAGTTCAGGCGTAGCAATTGTTGGTAGACAAAAATCTTAAATAATATAACGTGCTTACCGCCTAGTTTGGATAGAATAAATAACAAGCTATTTTGAAATACAATATAAGACCAAGGAGCTTGGAAGGAAGAAAAGTAATTTGGCTATAGTATGCCTGCGGAATTTGGTTTGTGTGCAGGTAAAAACCCAAATCGCAGGTTCATCACGCTGCAATTTTTAATTATTGTTCGCTTTACTGGAAAGGAGAGGTTGATATAAAAATCTTCTACTGAGTATAGCTTTGTAGTTTATAGCCTATTCTTGCCTAAAGTCAATAATCATCTTAGTGCCGCAAAGATTTTTTTGAATTCTTATGATCCACTTACTTTTTAAAGATTTTTTAAATAACCTAAAAGCAAAGCAAGATGCTGCTGCTCAATTAACTTCAGACCAAATTAAGCATGAGTTAAAGGTAAAATATATTATACCTGAAATTGATATTCCAATTGAATACCAACTAAATTGTTCAAAAGAGGTGCATGAATGTTGCATAGAAGAAGGTGTAACTGTGCCTGTTATTGCCCAAAAGAAATTTGAGTTATTAGAGCGTATGAAAAAAATGGGGGGAGGAGCAATGCTGGTGAATTTTATTATTTGTATATATATTGCTTTCAGCAACGCAGATGATGAATTGAGTCAGTTTGGTGTTTTTGGGGCTTTGTTTTCAAAAGCACTTTGGATAGGATTGTTTTCATTTGTTTGTGGAGTCTTTCTGATAGTAATTATAAATAAAATAATTCTGGTACAGTTCGATATGGATATGAAGAAAACGCAAAATCAATCAAATTCATAAAGTAGCCCAATTTGTAAAAATGCTTGAATAACATTATCGATTGCTTTTATTGAGTATTAAATTTTTGATAGAACATTAACACATACATGAGCATGAAAAATAGATCTGGTAAATTTTTTAACCTCTTGCCGAAAACACAGAAAGTTTATAGTAGCCCCCTTACTTTATTGCATGCATTCTTCGCTGCAATTTGCATCCTTTATCCGGTGTTAATTCCTTTTGCAGCCTTTGATGAGAAAATCTATACTTGGCCGGCTCACTTAATTATTGCATTCGTTTTTATTTATATTATTTCATCTTTATCTATGATATGGTCATCGTTTCAATGGTGGTCTGGTTATAAAAAACTGTTGTCGCTCTCTTTATCTGAAAATGGCCCAATAGCACGTATAGCATTTTCTTATTTTTTAAATGCGCTAAGCAAGTTTTTAGGGGTAGCTATTGGAATATCGGGCACGGTAACTTTGTTGAGTTGTAGCCTAATTTTTTCTGATTTTGAATTTTATGAAATTTTAGAAGGCTTTGGATTAGATTTTTTTACATCCGAAATGTTGCATAAACAAGGCTTGATTGCGATAAAGATTGGGATAAAAATGCAAGGGCTTTTAATGTTCCCGATTTTAATTTACATGGTAATGTTTATTTTAAAATTGCTTTCAGAATTATTTTATTCCCAAGAGTTTCTGACTTTTAAACACAATTAATTTACATTCAACTTCCTAATTAACATGAAAACATATCGTTACATTTTGTCATTTTCTTTTGTCGTTTCAGCAATTGTGTGCATAGCTCAAGACGACTTGGCGCATCAATCTAAAAATGAAACTGATCACCAAAGCATTCCGATTGAGCCCACTTATTTACATATTTCTCCTACC
>JBKCFX010000546.1:0-2789 GCA_046303595.1 Bacteroidia bacterium | reverse complement strand
GATTTAGATCAATGGGCACGAATTGTATCGAGGTATCTTAAACCGGGCGGCCAATTTGTATTTGTTGAGTTTCATCCGGTTGTTTGGATGTTTGACGATCATTTTGAGGAAATTGGATACAGGTATTTTAATTCAGGAGCTATCTTAGAAACTGAATCAGGTACGTATGCCGATAAACATGCCGACATAACGCAATCCTATGTTATGTGGAATCATGGTTTGGGTGAAGTAGTGAATAGCCTGATTCGGAATGGCCTCGAATTACAATCGCTTGATGAATTTGATTATTCGCCTTACAATTGCTTCAATAAAACGATCGAAGTTGAACCAAAAAAATTCAGAATTGAGCACCTCGACGATAAAATACCCATGGTATATTCCATTAAGGCATTAAAGAAAAGCAACGCTTAGCCTTATTCGCTTTTTGCTCGATCAATCCCTCAAAGAAGGAATTCGTAAGTTTAGTTTGCGTTATTGGATCACAACGGCATCAACCTGAGCTTCCAATACACTCTGTGTGCCTTCGCTTACAAGGCTAAACAAAGTTAATCCTGTTTGCGCTTCAATAGCATCTACAGAGGTTCGGTAGGTTTGCCATGGTTGCGAACTTGCCGTTTGCGTATTCGGAACATCGATGGCAATTATGCGGGTTGATGAAGAAACCCTGCTGAGGTCGTTGGATCCTATTGGCAACACAACCACTGCCTTCCACACATTGGATGGAACTGTGATGGCGCCACCTGCAATGGTATTGGTAATGCCTCCATTGCTTCCTGAACCGCCAATTCCATAACCTCCAGAAACAATATACAACTCGTTGCCCTGATTCAGCAGGTTGCGGCAATAGCCTTCGAATGCATTCCAGGTTATTTGGTTGTTGTTGGGCGCCTGTGGAATCATATTCGACATAAGGAACGTTGCCGCATTATCTGTTGAAGATCCATCACGGTCTTCTGATGGGCACATGTGTCCCCGGTCAAAGCCACTTCCACTAAAACTTGTTGATGATGCCCGGTAAAATGTCGATGGAATTTGCGTATCGGTAGCAAAACAATCGCAACGTGTGGCGCTGCCTTTCCACGCATTGCTCATGTGCCAAGCTACCCAGTTGGCCGTTCCCCTCGAATTGTTATAGCTAAGAACATATTGCGCTTTCGAAAGCAAGTAATTGTTCGGTGTAACGGTACTGCTGGTGGCATTGCTCGGATTGCCCAATTCCAAATGACTATCGCGTGTAGGCGCTTCTCCGGGCTCATCAACCAAGATATTGTCAATATTCACAATACCGCTTCCACTGAGTTTGCTCAATCTAATTTGTGTAGGTACGGTAGTATTTAACGTGAATGTAACACTTGCAAGCGATGTAGATGTGGTGGTTACATTGCTTCCAGCCTGAATCCAGGTTAATCCATTATCAACCGAATAGAAAAATTGCCAGGTCGAATTTGCGGTGCTGCCATAACGGGCATGTTGTATGGTTACATAGTTAATTCCGAAATTCAAGTTAAAATTGGTGCGGATAAATCCTGAGTTTCTTATACGGGCACTTTTACTTCCGGTTTTTCTGTCTGATGATGATGTGCCGATTAGGGCATCGGAGAAGAACCACTGGCCCGAACCTAGACTTACATTCGATGCAGTATAACTTGTTTTGCTGCCGCTTTCGAAACCTTCCGGAAACAAAGCTGCGGTGCGAAGGGCATAGCTGCTGTAAGTGCTCGATTCAGCAGATTGATTTTCAAGAAAATCAGTTTCTTTGTTACAGGCCGCCAAAAAAGGCAAAACGAAGCATAGACTCCAAACAATTTTTTTCATACGGAACTTATTAAATCGGACGTTGCGAATTAATGAAATCAGTTCGGTATAAAGCAATACACCTGAAGATTAATTTATTGAAATTTTGAACATTTAAAATTTAATATTCAGATTATCAAACTATTGAAACTATTTTAATTTTCTCCATGAACCTCTAGCTTTGCCAAACATACGGCTGCCGGTTTTTATGCTATGAAAATACGCTTCATCTTTATTTTACTTTTTCCCGGATTGCTCATTGCGCAGGCTGGGCAACCTACATCGAAGAGATCAGGTCAAAAAGCTGTTGTTCAGCCACAGCGACTCGAATCGACGGAAAAGAGCCGGGAGCCGGCTATGATGCAAGCCGAAAGCGACGAATCCGCTACCTATCTTTCGGTAACTAAGCAGCCCGAATACTGGCTCAACGAATACACCAGCCGAAGAAATAGTTTTACGGCTTCGGAAGGGCATCTTACCCAAGCAGAAGAAATGCAGTTAAGCGCACTGGTAAATGAAGCAGAACAATCTATTGCAGCATCTTTTGAATTAAACTACATGAAATTGCGCCAAAACCGAAATAAATCGGGTGCCGGCGAAATACTTCGAGAGGCAGTAAAGAAAGGTGGATTAACGCATCCGCTGCTGTTGCCCGAAATGGCTTGGATTGCTGAGCGCAACAACGACTTGATGGCTCGTAATCGTGCCTTGGAAGCGTATCAAGCCGCCGGTCAGGTTAGTCAGGGGCAAACCATTTTCGCAAAAATGAGTGCCGCAATTGCCGGTACCGACGCATTAATCATCACAAACGGTGAGTTCGACACCTATCCGATTTGGTTAAACGCGCCCAATGCCCATGTAATTTCGCTTGCCATGCTCGACGATAAGGTGTGGCTGAAACGCAGTTTGAATGCATGGGATCCTTCTCTAAAGGCCAATTCCATTAACGATGCAAACGATTTAATGCGTATGCTGCGCAATAAGGCCTCCAAACC
>JBKCFX010000545.1:0-9235 GCA_046303595.1 Bacteroidia bacterium | reverse complement strand
GCTCGATGGCGAATCAGCAGCACGCGAAGCTTACCGTAAAACGGGCGAAATGCTCGGTTTTGCGCTGGCAAACTTCACGGCCATCAGCTCGCCCTCAACCATTATTCTCTTTGGCGGACTTGTAAAAGCGGGCGATTTGCTGCTTAATCCGGTTCGCGAAACCTTCGAAGCGAATTTATTGCCGATTTATAAAGGAAAAACTTCCATAAAAATTTCAGAACTTCACGAAAGCGATGCCGCTCTTTTAGGGGCCGGTTCGCTGCTGTTTGAAAACTGATATTTTCGTGAGAAATCTCTTGTTTTTTCTATTCCTGCTGGTCGGCAAATTCCTTTTTGCTCAATTAAATAGCGTACCCAAGCCGCAAGATGCGAAGGTATCTGCTAATTTAATTTCACTGGCCGGGGCAAAAGTTATCCCTTCCGATGCGGCAAAACTGCGCTTCGAAACCGCCTATCTGCAAATACACTTGCAGCAAATGATGGGTATTCTTAGCCCTACGAACGACCTAATAAAAGCACAACCCATTGAACGCATTGCGCTCAATTTGTTTATGCCCGATACCCTATTGCCACAGGGTTGGTACAGCATTAAAATGGCAGACAATACCGTTCATCTCTCCGCTCCAGAAAAATCGGGTATTTTTTACGGAATCCAAACGCTCTTGCAGGCCATTCGTAGTCCGCTTGGCGCTCAGCTCATTGCTCCCGAATTTGAAATTTCGGGCGACTTCCCACAGTTTTCATGGCGCGGCATGCACCTCGATGTGAGTCGACATTTCTTTCCGGCTGCCTTCATTAAGCAGTACATCGACTTGCTCGCCATGCACAAAATGAATGTGTTTCATTGGCACCTTACCGACGATCAGGGCTGGCGCATCGAGATTAAGAAATTTCCAAAATTGACCGAAGTTGGAGCATTCCGCAATGGCAGCATGATTGGCCATTACAACGAAAACCGCTACGATTCGCTACGTTACGGCGGCTTGTATACGCAGGACGAAATCCGCGAAATTGTGCAGTATGCCGCGCAACGCCACATCGCCATCGTTCCCGAAATTGAAATGCCCGGACATGCCATGGCGGCGCTCGCTGCTTATCCGCAATATTCTTGCACCGGCGGACCGTTCGAAGTAGCCCAAAAATGGGGCGTATTCGACGATGTGTTTTGCCCTAAAGAAGAAACGTTTTCTTTTTTACAAAGCGTTCTCGACGAAGTCTGCGATTTGTTTCCCGGTAAATACATCCACATTGGCGGCGATGAATGTCCTAAAACACGCTGGGAACAATGCCATGCATGCAAAAAGCGAATGGTCGATGAAAAACTTAAAGACGGACATGAGCTGCAGAGTTATTTCATTCAGCGCATCGAAAAATACCTCAACAGCAAAGGGAAGCAGATTATTGGTTGGGACGAAATTCTTGAAGGCGGCCTCGCGCCTAATGCAGCCGTGATGAGCTGGCGCGGAACCGAGGGCGGCATAGCTGCGGCAAACCTTAAACACCCTGTGGTGATGACCCCCGGAACGCATTGCTATTTCGACCATTATCAAGCCGATCCGCGGCAAGAAAATGTGGCCATTGGCGGATATACCACACTCGAAAAAGTGCTATCGTTCGATCCTATTCCCGAAGCCCTTAAAGGAAAGTCCGAGGCAAGCTTTATTCTTGGAGCACAGGGAAATGTTTGGACCGAATACATGTACACCACGCAGGATGTTGAACGCATGGCGCTTCCCCGCATGAGTGCACTGGCCGAAGTACTGTGGATCGGCCCTTCAAAATCGGAGTATACCGATTTTATACAGCGACTTTCTTCTTTGCGCTTTCATTGGGAACGCAACAATATCAATTACTCGCGCAGCTTTTTACGTCCCGAATTGTTGCCTGAAAAACATGAAAACAAAGCCGGATTTCGGTTAAAAAGTCAACAAAACTGCTCCTATTCGTGGAATTCGAACAATCCCGAACAGGTAAACGATGGTTTCATAAAAATTCCCTCAGAGTTGAGGGGTGAACAAACTCTTGTTGTTTGGCCTACAGGCAACGATTCATATTCACTAACCCGCTACAAAGTTTCTGCGCACAAGGCTCTGGCAAAGGAAATCAGGCTCAATCCACAACCGTCCGAACATTACCCTGGAAATGGCGCATACACGCTTTGCGATGGTGTTGAAGCCGTATTGCCACGCATTAACCGCGCATGGTTGGGATGGAGTGGAAATGATGTAGAACTCATTCTCGATCTTGAGGGCAAACAATCGTTCGAGCGCATCGAAATAAATAGCCTGCACGACCCGAATAACTGGATTTATCGCCCGAAAGAGATAACAATTTTGATGTCTGACGATGGCAAAACTTGGCGCGATTGGAAACCCAAGCTAGACGACATTAGCAATCCGCGAAAATTCATTTACCAAACTGATACGCCTGAAAAATGCCAGTTCATCAAAATAAACTTGAAAAATGCCGGTAGTATTCCAGTTGGCGCCCCAGGTGAAGGCAAATCATCGTGGCTGTTTTTAGACGAAATCTTGTTGTACTGATATGAGCATACCTCGCCGAACTTTTATCAAACAAAGCGCATTGGGCTTGTCGGTCATTCCGCTGATTCAAGGCGCTGCACCAATTTGGTCAGACGAAACGGGTCCTATCGTATTATCGACCTGGGATTTTGGATTGAAAGCCAACGAAGAAGCTTGGAAGGTATTGTCGGCAGGCGGATGGGCGCTCGATGCTGTTGAACAAGGCGTAAAACTGGTCGAAGCCGATCCCTCAGAACGCAGCGTTGGCTACGGCGGAAGGCCCGATCGCGACGGACACGTAACGCTCGATGCCTGCATAATGGACGAAAACCTCAACATAGGCTCGGTGGCTTGTCTTGAGCACATTATGCATCCGGTTTCGGTAGCGCGTGCCGTTATGGAAAAAACGCCACACGTAATGTTGGTGGGCGATGGCGCCTTGCAGTTTGCCGAATCGCAAGGGTTTAAACGTACAAAATTGCTCACCCCAGAATCGGAGGCCGAGTGGAAAGAGTGGCTGAAAAAATCAGAATATAAACCCAAGGTGAATATCGAGAACCACGACACCATTGGTATGATTGCGCTCGATAAAAATGGCCGGCTCTCGGGCGCATGTACCACATCGGGCATGGCGTTTAAAATGCACGGGAGGCTTGGCGATTCGCCGATTATCGGAGCCGGCTTATATGTTGATGGCGAAGTTGGAGCAGCAACTGCTACAGGCCATGGCGAGGAAGTTATTCGAATTGCCGGTTGCCATTTGGTGGTAGAGCTCATGCGCCAGGGACGAACGCCCGAAGAAGCGTGTAAAGAAGCGGTTGAAAGGGTTTACCGTAAACAAAAACACCGCCTTTCTGAAATTCAGGTAGGCTTTATCGCCTTAAACCGCGAAGGGAAATATGGTGCGTATTGTCTACAGCCGGGCTTTACATACGCAGTGATGGATTTAGATAGTAATCGTGTGTTAAAAGGGAATTCGAGAATATAAGGAATGTGTCTATTCATTATCCGAGTTGAAACACGGGCAGGCTTTAAACCCAAGGCAAACTTGAATGAAACATCAGAACGGACGGAATTTCTGAAATTGCTATAAAAACCCTCGCACTAAAATCCATTCCCAATTGCGCCAACCTGCAATTGTTTTTATTTCATGCCGCTCATTTCGTACTTTCGAATCACGAAAATTAGAAGTATGATTCTGCATGATGACCAAAGAGGAACATATTGACTGGTGGAAAAGTAGTTCGAATGACAATTGGGAAACCGCCATTTACCTAAAAAACGGTCGGCAAAACCTGTTTGCACTCTTTGCGTTTCATCTGGTTTTGGAGAAACTTTTAAAGGCACATTGGGTAAAAGACAATGTTTCAAACCATCCACCGCGCACCCACGATTTGAATGAGATTTACCGGCAAACCGAATTGCAATTGCCGTTTGAACAGGTAGATTACTTGAATGCAATCAATACCTGGAACATTGAAGGCAGATATCCTGACTACAAAAACAAAATCCAACAGCAGGCCAGCGATCAATATCTGCAGTATCACCTAGATAAATTATCAGACTTACGAAAATGCTTACTCGAAAAGCTCTGAAAGAGCGAATTGATTCTTTTCTGCTTGCTCTGAAAAATCAGCAAATTCATGTGAGGAAAGTCGTATTATTCGGCTCCTATGCAAAGGGCAATCCGCATGAATTTTCGGATATCGATTTGGCGGTGTGGGCCGATGAGTTTGCCGGAAATTCATTAGCCGATGTAGAGAAGTATTCATCTGCTCTCAGTTGCCATTCGGGGATTTCGGTACGGCCATATAAAACCGGCGAAAGCCCCGAAGATGATCCATTTTTGGAAGAGGTGCTGCATACTGGAATGGTCTGGCCACTGCCTTAACGTTTAAGATTCGGATTTTAAGCTTGGTTAAGAAATATTGTACTAAAAATAAACGGCCAACCTCTCGTCGAAGATTGTGCGGGAGCACTCTCGCCCAAGCGCAAACCGCACATCCTACTCATTCTCCAAATCGAACCATTGCCGGCCACGATTTAGCTTAAGGTCTTGCAGCATGGTCACTTTTATTTTGTTCTAGTTCTAGAAGGGTTACAACCAAGCGGCTTTATTTGTTATTTTTGATTCTTATTAGCGCTGCACCTTGTTAAACCGCGATTCCATATTGCTCATTCTTCGTGAAAATAAAGAGTTCTTTCGCAAGGCATTCCATGTCTCGAAAATAGGCCTTTTCGGTTCATTTGCACGAAATCAGCAAGGGCCGGAAAGCGATGTTGATATATTAATTGAATTGGATGGCAACGCTAGCAATGTATTTGATCTCAAATGGGCTTTGCGCGAATTTCTAAAACGAAAATTTGCGCGCAAAGTTGATCTTTGCAATGCCAGCCATATAAAGCCGTTTGCAAAAGAGTTCATTCTTAAGGATTCAGTCTATGCCTGAATCCAACGAATTAGCATTGAGAACCATTCTTGAATCTATTGATAAAATAGAGCGCTTTTCAATAGATCTCAGCTAATGGCAAGACTTGAAAAAAGACGAAAAAACATTCGATGCCTGCCTAATGAATTTTGTAATAATTGGCGAATCGGTGTTGCGCCTTGAAAACAGCTTTGTCGAAACCCATAAGCATATGGAGTGGCATAAAATAAAAGGATTTCGAAATCTCATTGCACACGATTATTTCGGAATAGATGTGGAAGAAGTTTGGGATATCATCACCAACAAGATTCCTCGTTTAAAGGAATTTATTTGCGAAAATCTAAATAGTTAGACTGTTTAGCTCCGAAATTAATTCTAGAATGAAATAGCCAACAAACCTCAGCGACTCAAACAAAATCCCTTGCTACTCATTCTCCAAATCGAACCATTGCCTGCGACGGTTTAGCTTCAAGTCCTGCAACATGCCCGATTTTACGTTGATCGAAAAATTGTAGCTCTGGCGGAATCCAAAAGGAATCCAGTTGAACCGCATCTCCCAGCAATGCAAGTCGCGGTAAATATCGATCGAGGTAAACGAAATTTCTTTCTGCACAAAATCGTAACCCGAGCTAAACGAAACTTTCCATTTTTCGGTAATGGAGACATCGCCACCAAAATTCACAATCGCATTGCGAACCGGCTTACCCGTTGCCTGGTTCTGACCGAATATCAAGCCCGCATTTAAATTCCACGGCACCGAAAAATCGATGTAGGCATTCGGGTTTTTCGACAATTCCTCGTCCAATTCCCGCTTCGATTTACCCTGATTATTTTTCTTCGCCCCAGAAGCCAGCGTGGTGTTTAATGCCAGCGATGTATTCAAGGGGCGCAGCCATTTGCCACTTACATCGTATTCCAATTGGTTGAGCCGTTTGCCTATGAGCGTATCGTAAGCGTACCAATCCCAGTTGCTTGAATACACTACATTCACTTTCGAAATTTGGGTTCGTGCACTCACCGACAAGGCCTGTAAATTAAACGAGTCGACCGCCAGATTGTAGCCGGTGTTGAAATTCACAGCATCAAACAGCACAATCTTTCGCAAACCGTTACCCGTAGTGTCTTTCTTCGAACGCACTTTTGCTTCGATGTTGTTGTTCACTCCCAGCGTTACCGTTCCTTGCTTTCCGCGGCTGGGCTGGCCATAAATACCTTGTTCGTAGGGCGAATACGAAGCAATTGTTCCATTGGGCCCATAATAACCGTATTCTACCGAACTGAAATCGGGCTGGTACCGAAAGCCAAATTGCGTAGTTGCAACGTGACGAACGGTGTTTTTACCCAGCTTCAAAAACGAATACACACGTGTGCTCACGTTCACAGCCGCATTATACTCCCAAAGCTGACTGAATTTGCGTATGGTGTCGGTTACCACTTCCTGCAAATCGGCATCGTATCGCTTTTGGATGTTACTGAAATAACCGCGTCCGAGTACATTAAACGAAGGACTAACATTGAAGTATTTTAGCACCTGAAACGATGTGGCAATGGGCAACTGAAACTGCATCCCGTTGTTGAATTTCTTCGCCAAACCGGGTTGAAGAAATACCGAGTCGGGCTGCGAAATGGTATTGCGGCTTTGCAAGGTTCCGGTAATGCCAATCTTCTCATAAAAGCGCTGCGCACCAACTTGATTCTTGCGGCGAAACGGAAAGATTCGGTTCACATTCAACTGCATTTCCGGCGCATTAACGGTAATGATGCGGGTTTGCGTGTTCTGGCTGTGACCGGCCGAAATGTTCAGATTCAGCGGCAAGCGGTTGAAGGTTTTGGTCCAAGTAATGGCCGACTGGAATGTATTTGCAACAATGTTGTTGGTATTGAACGAGTTGAGCTGGTTGTAATCGGATGAACCGGCGTTCACATTGGCAGAAAAACGGGAATTGGGACGCGATTTCGGATCTTGATTGTGGCGCCATGTGATGAAGAAACTTTTAATAATCGATGAACCGAGCAATTCGGGATCGCCCTGCAGAATTTTGGCGTAACGCAAATCGAGATTCCCGTTGAAGCGGTAGCGGTAGTTGTAATTGGTTCCACCCTTCAGGCCCCAACTTCCTCGCGAATAAATATCGCCACGCAACGATGCATCGAAATGATCGCTGATGCCCCAGTAATACCCGCCATCCATCAAAAAGAAGCCAAGCCCGGGCGAGTCGCCATAGGTTGGAAAAAGAATGCCCGACTTACGGCTACTTGTATTCGGAAAAATCCCAAAGGGCACAACCAGGGGACTCGGAATCTCTTCAATTACCAAATTCGCCGGACCGGTTACGATTTTATCGTTCGGAATAACCTTGACCTTACTGGCATTGATGTAAAAGTGCGGATGATCGGGCAGGTTGCAGGTGGTGAACTTTCCGTTCTTCACAAAAAACGCATCGTGCTCCATCTTTTTTACTGCGTTACCGAGTAAATATCCTTCGCCTTGCTTGGTGTAAATCTCCGAAATCTTGCCCTTCTTGGTTTTGAAGTTATAATCCATCTTCGCCGCATCGAAGGTTTGTTCGCCCTCGCTGAACTTTGGCGTCCCGCTTATCGTTCCGGTCGAATCGGGTCGGCCTTCGGCATGTATAACATTGTTCGACCAATTAATCTCGATGTACGCTGCCTGCAGGTGAATTTTATCGTATTTCACATCGGCATTGCCGTAGAGGTAAATCTTCTTTTCTGCCAAGTCGAAGCGCATCGAATCATCGGCCGAATAGATTACCTCTTCATCCAAAGCATCGGGCGAAGCTGGTAAACCAAGCACCAAACTATCGCTGCTAAGGCTATCGTTTGTGGCTTTTGCATCCTTCTGTGCGTAAACAGAAATTGCCAACAGAAATGTGAATAAACTTGTTGTTAAGTGTTTTGTCACGTTACCGAAACGCAAGGCTGGTGCTAATTAGTTTTGTACCGAATAATTATTGCGGCAAATGTAGCGTTTCTAATGCATTGCTATACACTTATTCGCGAATATGAGAAAGGGAAGAGCAGTTTACATCCTCGCATTTACATGTGCATTGCTATGTGCAGCGGCCTTGGTATTTCAGCCCTGGAATGCATTTGCTTCGCAGTCGCGGAAAGAGAAAAAGATCCGCACTATTGTGATCGATCCTGGTCATGGAGGACACGACAGCGGTTGCCATGGTTCGTCGGCCTACGAAAAGCATGTGGCACTCGCAGTTTCACTGAAGCTTGGAAAACTCATTGAAGAGTATTTTCCGGATGTGAAGGTGATTTTTACACGCAAAACCGATGTTTTTGTAGAGCTCTACCGACGGGCGCAAATTGCAAATGAAAACCAGGCCGATTTGTTCATCTGCATACACTGCAACAGCGGACCAAAATCGGCATACGGTGCAGAGACCTTTGTGATGGGATTGCACAAAACCGACGATAACCTCAATGTAGCGCGCCGCGAGAATGCGGTAATCTTGCAGGAAGACAATTACGAAAACCGTTACGATGGCTTCGACCCGAATTCGCCCGAAGCGCACATCGTTTTTTCGCTCTATCAGAACGCGTATCTCTACCAAAGCTTATACTTCGCCGAAAAGCTTCAGCACGAATTTAAGCACAATGCAAAGCGTCACAATCGGGGTGTGAAGCAGGCAGGTTTCCTTGTATTGTATCGTACGACGATGCCTTCGGTGCTCATTGAAACCGGTTTTTTAACCAACGATGAGGAAGAACGTTATCTGAAATCGGATGCCGGACAGAACCAAATGGCATTTTCGATTCTTCGGGCATTTCAATCCTACAAAGCCTGGGTCGATGACAAGCCCGATACACGGAAATTATCGCCACCACAAAATCAGGAAGAGGAAGTAGAACAAAGAACCGAAGAACCTAAGCCGAAGCAGGATAAAGTGTCGAACGAAGAAAAGGTCAAATCAGACGAAAGCGGAGTGGTATTCCGTGTTCAGATATATCAATCGCCCAAAAAGACATCGCTTAATTCTTCGGTTTTTAAAGGCCGCGACGATATTTGGGAATATGAATCAGACAATGTGTGGAAATATACCGCCGGGAGATTTGATAAACCCGAAGATGCCATTAAATTGCAGGCGGAATTAAAGAAAGATGGTTTTGCCGATGCTTTCGTGGTTGCCTTTAACAATAACAAGCGCATAACACTCAGCGAAGCCCGCCAACTTGTGAAAAACTAAACCTTGGAAAACGCTAAACCCAAAATATCGCGCGAAATCAAAGTTGGAATCGTAGTAACCATTGGTC
>JBKCFX010000544.1:0-2941 GCA_046303595.1 Bacteroidia bacterium | reverse complement strand
ATCTTATAGGGAAAAAAGTACGTGTGCCGCTCATTAACCGCGAAGTAAATGTTATCGCCGACGAATATGTTGATGCTTCATTCGGAACAGGCGCGCTGAAGGTAACGCCGGCACACGACATCAACGACTATCAATTGGGGATAAAGCATCAGTTGGAAGCCATCGATGTAATTGCCGACGACGGTACAATTGCACCAACCGGACAATTGTATGTTGGGATGGATCGATTTGCTGTTCGTAAATCCATTGTTGCCGATATCGATGCGGCAGGATTGCTCGAAAAAGTGGAAGAAATTAAGAACAATGTTGGCTACTCGGAGCGCACCGATGCAGTGATTGAGCCTAAACTTTCGATGCAATGGTTTGTGAAGATGGAAGAGATGGCCAAGCCCGCGCTCGAAGTGGTTAAAGATGGCAAAGTGCGTTTACATCCCGCCAAGTTTTTCAACACCTACAAGCATTGGATGGAAAACGTAAAGGATTGGTGCATTTCGCGCCAATTGTGGTGGGGACAGCGCATTCCGGCATGGTACGATAAAACAGGCGATGTAGTGGTTGCAGCAGATGTTGCCGGTGCATTGAGAGAATTTGAAGCCAAAGGAAAAACATACCATGCAACCGAGATTCGTCAGGATGAAGATGTGGTGGATACCTGGTTTTCCTCATGGCTTTGGCCAATTACGGTGTTTGATGCCGATGCCGTAGTGAAGCAAGCCGCCGACTTCAATGCCGATTTGAAGTATTACTATCCAACAAACGATTTGGTAACAGCGCCCGAAATTCTGTTTTTCTGGGTAGCACGCATGATCATGGCCGGATTGGAATATTGCGGTGATGTGCCGTTTAAAGATGTTTATCTCACCGGAATTGTGCGCGATAAGCAGGGACGAAAGATGTCGAAATCGTTGGGGAATTCGCCCGATCCGATCGATCTGATTGAGAAATTCGGAGCCGATGGTGTGCGCATGGGCATGTTGCTTACATCGCCTGCCGGAAACGACGTGCCTTTCGATGAAAGCATGTGCGAACAAGGACGAAACTTCAGCAATAAAATTTGGAATGCCTTCCGTTTGGTGAATGGATGGAAAGTAGAGCAGAAGCCTACACCCGAAGTGAATAAAGAAGCCATGCGCTGGTTCGGATCGCATTTGGCAGCTACTATTGCCGAAGTCGACGATTTGATGGCGAAATACCGCCTTTCTGAGGCACTCATGACCCTGTATAAACTCAGTTGGGACGATTTCTGTGCATGGTACCTCGAAGCGGTGAAGCCCGGATTTGAGCAATCTATCGACATCGAAACATACGAACGTACCATTGGATTTTTCGAGGATATTTTACGCTTGCTGCATCCTTTTACACCATTCATTACAGAAGAAATCTGGAGTTACCTCAAACCGCGTGGAGCGAACGAACACCTGATTGTAAACCACATGCCTACAACAATGGGCGTTGATGCGCAAGCAAATGCCAATTTCGAGCTCATCCGTGAAATGGTTGCCGGGGTGCGTACATTCCGCAACGAACGTGGATTATCGCCCAAAGAATCGTTGGCCTTGCGCTGCACCAGCAGAACTGCAGGAAATCCGCTTCCATTTGCCGCTGTGCTTACGAAATTGGCAAATCTTGAATCCATCGAATACGTGCAAACCAAGCCCGAACAATGTGTTCCGTTGGTGGTTCGTACCGATGAAGTATTCTTGCCGGTTGGCGAAAATGCCGATCCCGAGGCCGAGCGTGAGAAAATCAGCAAAGAACTCGAGTATACCCGCGGATTTTTGAAATCGGTTGAAGCGAAATTGAGTAACGAACGCTTTGTTTCGAATGCCAAAGCTGAAGTGGTTGAGATGGAGCGTAAAAAGCAACAGGATGCCCAGGCCCGGATTCAGATGCTGGAGAGTCAATTGATGAATATTGCCTAGTGGTTGAAGGCGTACCATTTGATTTGTAGAGGATTGTTATTGGGTGGAGGTTAGGCACCTTGAAGGAAAAATTTGTGATTTACATCACGGAGCAACGTTGGTTAAGTACTTGGTATTTGCTTCAATTATTTTAGATGGTGATGGCTTCTTTGGATCACTTTGAGCGCATTTTTATCAGAGACCTCCGAAAAATGCACGCCAACAAATTGCCATGCATGAGCCACTTATCAAGTCAATCTTACCACTTGTCTTTTCAATCCCACCACTTATAAACTGAGCAGGATTTTAACACAATATCTCCGGTTTTTTGCCGTCTGATTGAGAGAACACGTGTAAATCTCAAAATTCTCTTTCTGTTGGTATTTATTAGTTCATCGCCACCCGACCGCATAAAGTTGGGTGGTTCTATTTTCGTGCTTTTGAAGCGTTTTTCGTGCTTGAAGCAATCAATGCAAATCAGTCAAATTTTTCACGCCTACCGGCCTTCTTATCATATACGGTTCGCCGTAATCGAAACCGGCCTGCAAGCCATACTCTAATGCACGCGCTTTTATACTTTCCCTGAATTGAAATGAAGCAATAGTGGTTTCGGGCTCGATGCTTTCGGGGTTGAAAAATTGTGATTCGTGCGCCAGGACACTTTGTAATTTCTCGTCAATGGTTTCGCTTACATCATAAATAAAATCGGGCTTGTGATGATAAAATTGCATGTACTGATAGATAACCTTTGGTCGCCAAGCATTTTCGCCGGTGCCATCAACAAGATATTTCCGTAGGCCCGATTTGAAGCAGGCATCAACCACCAGCGATGCTGCATGTCCATGGTCTGGGTGCCGGTCTGAAGGCGCATTGGTAATTACAATATCGGGCTGGTATTTTCTGATTACGCGAATAACTTTTTCCAGATTCTCACTGTTGGTTTCGATATACGCATCGCGCATATTAAGATTTTCGCGCAGTACGGCCCCGATAATTTTCATCGCATTCAACGATTCTACATCCCGAATTTCGGCTGTGCC
>JBKCFX010000543.1:0-2695 GCA_046303595.1 Bacteroidia bacterium | reverse complement strand
CGAAATCGATAAATTGGAATTACAGCTTTCCCTTTTCTAAAACAAGGGGGGATTAATTTTTAAAACTGCTATTTTTGATGCGGAATTCCGCACCAAATCGGGAAACTATTTTCAGACAGAAAACGTTTTGGACGGGTATGAATTGAAACCTGTAATTCGGGAGGCTCAAAACGAACTCTAAAATTCCTAAAAGTTTTAAAAATTTAATAGTTTTAGGAATTGTTAAGTACCTTTATCACATGCAAGCAATAGCACGTAAAAGATACTTAAGTTCGCTTAATGTACTTAAAGACAAGAATTTAATTAAGGTTGCTACTGGGGTTAGGCGTTGTGGGAAATCAACTTTAATGACTCAGTTTCAAGATAACTTGCGGAAAGATAACAGCAAAGTTTCTATTGTGGCAATCAATATGGATATGCCTGAATTCCGTTTTTTGGCTGAAAAAAATTGGAAGGAGATTTACGATTACATCATAAAGCATCTCAAAAAAAATGTAACCAATTATGTGTTTATAGACGAAGTACAAAACGTTCCCGAATTTGAAAAACTATTGGAGGGCTTGTATGTTCACCCAAACATAGATTTGTATGTTACAGGATCAAACGCATTTTTATTATCAAGCGAATTAGCAACTTTACTCACAGGTAGAGCTTATGAAATAAATGTTTTGCCATTTTCTTTTGCTGAATATTTAGAGTTCACAGGTAAACATACAAACCCTGACCGTGCTTTTGCGGAATATGTGCGAACAGGAGGTTTTCCCGAAGCGGTAAGACTTTCTGCAGACGGAAATCATTTTGCAAGTGAATATTTGCAAATGGTTTTTAAGAACATTTACGATAACGACATTTCTAAGCGCTATACAATTCATGCAAAAGAATCATATCTGGAGGTTGTAAATTTCTTAATAGATTCAGTTGGTTCAAACGTTTCTGCAGGAAACATAGCTAACGTTTTAACAACGAATAAAAAGAAAATTGATAATAAGACCGTATCAAAGTTCATTGATACTTTGGTTGAATCCTATTTGTTTTATAAAGTAAATCGTTACGACATCAAAGGCAAACAACATTTGACTACACAAGAGAAATACTATTTGGTGGATTTAGGTTTTCGTAACGCAATACTTGGAAAAGAATTGGCAAGCGATGCAGGGCATTTACTTGAAAACATAATTTATCTTGAGCTAAAACGTAGAAACAACCAAGTATGGATAGGCAAAACCAATAATTTAGAAGTTGATTTTGTTGTTCGAAACAACAAGGGTTTTACTCAATACATTCAGGTTTCGCAAACGGTTCAAAATGCAACAACTTTAGAACGTGAGTTAGCACCATTCGACAAAATTGCTGACCATCATGAAAAACTTTTAATTACCATGGACTACGACACAGGTACTTACAATGGAATAAAAAAAATAAACGCAATTGATTGGCTTACAAAGTCCGAGGAATAGTGGCAAACTGACTTGCGTTTTTACACTTATTGTTGGAATATTTTGCAAAACTTTTTCCTTTCAACTTTCTCCGTCCAACTCTTCAGCGGTGCTTATAAAATCAAAAACCTCGGACTGAAGTCCGAACTTGAGTTGTAATTCCTTTCAATTATTTCCTTTCACCTTTCCACTTTTAACTTCGATCAATCCCTGAGGCAACGGACAGAAAAGCCAGCTGGCTTATTGTCTATGTACCTTTCTGCTTGGCCATTACTAAAATAAAGGTTGCGAGACCAGGCTTTAGTGGCCGACGACTCTGTAGAGCTCCACAAGCGGCAGTTGCCACCAACAGAGCCGAAGTTACCATTGCTGCCGCGGAGGCCACCCGGAAGACCTGAAAAACCACTTTCGTTGGAAGCTGTGTTCGGAGCATTCCAGCCTGTGGTTGATTTCATCATTCCTCCAGCTATTGGGCTTTGAATTCCAAATGCGCCTGGATTATAAGAAGGGTCTAGATAGCCTATCAAGATGTTCCACTCCACGTCGGTAGGCACATGCCAGCCAGTAGGGCATACATTGCGTGGGTCGGCCACTGCATACCAGTTATACAATTTACCATAAGGGCAGTCAAATTGACTATCGTTGTTGTATGAAGCCCAAGCCCCTGTTGTAAGACTACTCCACTGAACATTATCCGTTACATTTGCTATTGCATCGCCATTTCGGTAAATGCTTGTTTTAAGGTTCTCAGCCATCCATTCTTGGGTGCCTATAACAATGGTTCTATACACATTGCCTTGCTGGTCGGTCATGGTGCCGTAGGTTTTTGCAGGGTTGTGCACGTTGGTTGCACCGCAGGTGTGTGAACTTACTGGAATATTCGCTGAGCTTAGACCCGGTATAATTACAAACCCTCCATTTTGCAAAAACAAAGTGTCGCCTGTAGCAGAAACAGAGAGGCTTTGGTCGTCGCTGGCAGGGTTACCCGCGGGGCCTTGCTCGCCTTGTGGGCCTTGCGGCCCGGTGGCGCCTGTTGCTCCCGTTTCTCCTGCTGGTCCAGCAGGGCCCTGCGGACCAGCGGGGCCTTGCGGGCCGGGTGTGTTATTGCCTGCCATGGCTGCATACAAAGCATACGGCACGCTCAGCAATTGCGAAGTATTTGTAATGGTATAATTATTCCCGCCGTTGGGATCGGTTTCGGTTTTAGCGAAGAAGGGGCCGTTTGCCCAATTGATGTTGGCAAAATTACCACTCAGCAC
>JBKCFX010000542.1:0-3024 GCA_046303595.1 Bacteroidia bacterium | reverse complement strand
ATTCCATACTGATCTGGATGATCTTACCCTTGCTGTAAGACTGCATCGATGCGAAGCAACCTTTTCGTGGTGTCATCGCGTTGAAAGCGCACCCAGTCTTTAGTGTTCGACTTGTCAAAGGCATTTGCTTCATTGAGGCATTCGGTAAACGATGACCTCGAATTTGGCAACTCTACCAGCCAATCGGGGACGCTCCAAGCCGAGGGTTTTACGGCATGTTCATCGAGCAAAACACCTTTTAACGTCTGTAAGCCTTTCCCTTTTCTGGCATTGAGCGCACAAACAGGCACTCCTAGTTCATCCTTCAAACGCTCGAGATTCAGTGTTTGACCCGATTCTTCGAGCAAATCAATCATGTTTACACACAACACAACAGGGAATCCCATATCAATAACCTGTGTGCACAAAATGAGCGAGCGGCTCAACCCTGATGCATCGGCAACGAGTAGAACAAGATCGGGTTTGTCGCTTTCGTTGCTTAATGCACGATATGTTTCGTATTCGTCGGGCGATTTTGGAAACAAGCTATACGTGCCCGGCAAGTCGATTAGATTGATGTTACGCGAGGATTTGCCCTGAATGCCGCCTATTCGAAATGTGCCGGTGCGTCGTTCAACGGTAACGCCGGGAAAATTTCCTGTTTTTTGATTGAGGCCGGTGAGCGCGTTGAATAATGTCGATTTACCGCAATTGGGATTCCCGACCAATGCAACGTTTAGTGTATCGTTCACCCGATTATCCATTGCATTCTTCCACCATTACCTGTTGGGCTTCGCTCGAACGGATACTAATAATGGATCCTCTGCATGAAAAAGCCAGCGGATCTCCCAAAGGAGCTTTTCGTAACATAATTATCTCTGTACCCGGAATACACCCCATTTCTATCAGACGCAAGCCGATTTCTTCATCATCAAATCGCACAATACGAGCCGGTATATGAAAAGGTAACTGTGAAAGCGTCAACAAAACAACTGATTTTTCGTGCCCGAAATTACGCAAATTTCATTGGGTCTGCCGACGAAACTTCTGCAACGCGTTTCGACCTGCGCATGTCGGGGCAGTCGCATTTTTTCTTAAATACTCCGCATGAACCAAGTAGCAGAGCGGTTGAGATTAGCAATATACCAACGCGTATTTTCACCATTTAATTTGAACGCTGCGAAAACGATTCTGTTGTAAAATTGCATCAAAGTTAATGTATTTTTGCAGCCAATGAAGCGCATACTATTTCTGATAACGGCTATTGTTTTCTCCTTTACTATGCTTCGCGCACAAACAGGGAATGCCGGCTTAGGTACTACAACGCCTCATCCCAGCGCAAAATTCGATATCGTTTCAGATTCGCTTGGATTTCTGTGTCCGCGCATGACATCTGCCCAGCGGAATGCTATCAGCAATCCTGCTGCCGGCCTTTTGGTGTACGATACCGACGTACAAAGTCACTGGTACTTCAACGGAACAGCCTGGCAAAACCTTGTTCCGGAGCCAGTTGAAATTCCTTCGCAATTGGTGTTTTCGTTTTTAAGCCAAAGCGGAACAGCCGCAACCGGAGAAGTTATTTTGGGTTCATACGTTTTACCGGCGGCAACCTTAGGGCAAGATGGTGAAGCGCTCGAAGTACACGCTTTTGGCAGTGCATTGGCCGACAGCGGCATGTATCGATTTAAATTGTTGGGACAAGAGCTTGCATTCCAAATCGATGAACCTGGTGCATGGGAAGCCCGGTTACGGATCTACCGCGCTCCGGGCAATACATGCAAATACAGCGGAAGTTTCATTTCAGGTGGAACGGCGCAAACTTCCTTTTCTTTGGCTTCGCAGGATTTTAATCTGAGCCAACCGTTTCAAATAACTGCCGAACAGTATACCCCATTGCCAAATGGATTGAGTCTGGAAGGATTCGCTATAAACAGGATTCAGTAAATTAGCCCTTAACCGGAAGTGAATTGTGCAAAGGCACTAAACTAACTAAGTACTTTTACGAATTAATCGATTTCAAAAATCAGATTCACATTGCATAGGCTTGTATGCTTTAGTAATTATTACCTTTGCCGCGCTTAATTTTATAAATCATGCAAAGTTTTGATGTTGCCATTATTGGCTCGGGCCCCGGTGGTTATGTTGCCGCTATTCGTTGTGCTCAACTTGGTTTAAAAACTGCCATAATAGAACGTTATAGCGTTCTCGGCGGCACTTGCCTCAACGTGGGTTGCATTCCTTCCAAAGCCATGCTCGATTCATCAGAACATTTTCACAATGCAACGCATACATTCGGCGAACACGGCATCGAGCTAAGCAACCTCAAAGTGAATCTACCGCAAATGGTGGCGCGCAAAAACGATGTGGTAAAACAAACCACGGCCGGCATCGATTACCTGATGAAGAAAAACAAAATCACCGTTTTTCACGGACATGGTTCGTTCGAAAGCCGCAATACCATTTCCATTGCTGGCGATAAAGGGAAGACTGAAAAAATTGAAGCAGCCAAAATCATTATCGCCACCGGCTCCAAACCATCATCGGTGCCCGGGGTAACCATCGATAAAAAACGCATCATTACCTCTACTGAAGCGTTGAATCTGCCAGCTGTTCCCGAACACATGATCATAATTGGCGGTGGCGTAATCGGTATGGAGATGGGCTCGGTGTATGCCCGACTTGGTGCCAAGATATCTGTGGTAGAATTTACCGATGCCATTGTTGGCGCATTCGACCGCACACTTTCAAAGGAGCTTCAGAAATCGCTTGCTAAACTCGGCTTCGAATTTTACATGCAGCACAAGGTTACATCGGCCACCGTTAAAGGGAAAAGCACAAGTGTAAAAGCTGTTTCACTCAACGATAACAAAGAAATTGAACTCAAAGGCGATTATGTGCTCGTTTCAACCGGTCGCCGCCCGTATACCGATGGCTTAAACCTCGAAAAAGCCGGATTGGCTGCCGACGAACGCGGACGCATTGCCGTTAACGAACATTGCGAAACTGCAGTTCCGGGCATTTATGCCATTGGCGATGTGGTTCGGG
>JBKCFX010000541.1:0-2143 GCA_046303595.1 Bacteroidia bacterium | reverse complement strand
ATGCTACTCCACGCAAGGGCATTTATTTCATCGGTTGGAATGATGCAACAAACCGCGCAAGAAAACAAATCTGGACGCAGGGCCAGGGTGTCGATAACCGACACTGGATCCCGATGTTCGACAACATGAACGATAAAATCTCCACCGATATTCAGATTCGCATGGATTCGAAATACAAGGTGCTTTCGAATGGTGATTTAATTTCGAGCAATGCGCTTACCGGATCGGGTAGCGATCTTGTTTGGCATTACCGTATGACGAAGCCACATGCGCCGTATCTCATTATGCTGGGTATTGGCGATTATGCCGTTGAGCAGCGTAAAAGCAAAAGCGGTGTGCCTTTGAATTTATGGTATTATCCCGATCAGGCCGATCGTGTTGTTCCTACGTACCGCTATTCGGTTGAGATGTTCGATTTTTTCGAAAAGGAAATTGGCGTAACGTACCCATGGAATACGTACGCCCAAATTCCGGTTCAGGAATTCATGTATGGCGCAATGGAAAATACAACCGCTACCATTTATGGCGATTTCTTCTATGTCGATGAGCGTTCGTATCTCGATAAAAAATACGTGGGTGTAAACGCGCACGAACTGGCGCATCAGTGGTGTGGCGATATGGTTACGGCAATTTCACCAACGCACCATTGGTTGCAGGAAAGCTTCGCAACGCATTACAACATGCTGTATGAAGGCGAAGTTTTTGGGAAAGATCATTTTGATCTCGCTCGCCGCAATGCTCAAAACGCAGCACTTTCGGCGAGTAGCCGCGATGGATTTCCGGTTGCTTCATCGCAAGGTGGATCAACACGTTGGTACCCGAAAGGTGCCGTGGTTCTCGAAATGCTGAAATACGTGGTAGGGCGCGAAGATTTTAACCGCGCCATTCGTTGGTACCTCGAACGTAACGTTTACGGTAATGTCGATTCGCATGATCTGCTGCGCGCCTTTCACGAGGTCACCGGCCAATCGCTCGACTGGTTTTGGGAACAATGGTTGTATCGTGGCGGTGAGCCTTCGTATGTGGTGAGTGCCGTTTCATCCGACAGCTCCACAACCTTCAATATAGCTCAGATGCAGATTAAAGAGCCGTATATCGGTTTGTTTAAAATGCCCATTTGGTTCGAAGTATGGTTTACCGACGGAACGGTTACCCGCGAAATGATTTGGGTTGAGAAGGAAAAACAACTGGTGCAAATCCGCCATCCGAAAGGCAAAAAAGTAGCCTACACCTTGTTTGATCCCGACAACCGTGTGATAAAACAAGTAAGCTTTACCAAACCATCGGCACAACTCATCGCACAGGCGCGTTCTGCTCAACATCTGCTCGACCGCATCGACGCAATGGCTGCTTTGAATGCATGGGCTTGGGATGTAAAACGTCCGGTTTTTGTCGAAATTGCTGCGAAAGGCAAAAGCGTGAAAGAACGAACACTTGCGATGGAATTTCTAAAGGAAGATGCCCCAAGTCGGAAGATTCTGAAACAGTCTCTTTCTGATAAACACTACCTCGTAAGGCAGTCGGCCATACAGCTAATCGATTCGCTTCGTGCTGATGAAATTGCTCCGGCTACCAAATTGCTCCAAGATTCGAGCTATGTTACAGTAAACGAAGCATTGCGCAAACTGCTGAAGTCGGATCCCAAAAATACCGAGACCTACCTGCTTTTAACAGGCGAAGTGCTTGGCGACAATGCACGGAACATCCGTTTTACCTGGTTAAAAGCATCAATTAAAGCCGGAAAGAAAGAATTTGAAGCCGAATTACTCGATTTGTGCTCTCCTTCGTTCGAATTCAATACACGCAAAACCGCATTTTCGTTGGTGAAAGAGCTGAATGTGGCCGATAAGTCGCTGGTATGGAATGCGTTTGAGGCAGCGAAATCAACGATGTTTAAACTGAATAGCAGCGGCATCGGCATATTAATTTGGTTGTATAAAGAGCACCCTGAACAGAGAAGCGAAATTGAAAAATGGTTAGCAACACTGGGCGATGCCGAATGGGAGCAGAAGATTGCAGAGCGGGTGAGGAGCGGGAAGTAAAAATTATTAGCTTACGATTAGCCGTTCGACTAATCTGCTGTAGGTTCGACAAACTAAAATCGGAGTAGACTTGCACAAATCTCTATCACCCTCCCTAAAAT
>JBKCFX010000540.1:0-2437 GCA_046303595.1 Bacteroidia bacterium | reverse complement strand
AGCGGGTGGGCCAGCACAAACAGCAGGTGCGCCAGATGGAGGCAACCAAACCTGTGCAAAATCGGGCTGCCATGCAGGTACAGCAGTAGATCGCGATAACATGATTACCACGACTATTCCTGCAAGTGGATACATTCCAGGCGAAACCTATACCATTACGGTTGGAACTACCGAAGGCAGCGTTGTTAAATGGGGTTTCCAAGCCAGCGTTCAGAATGCTGCCGGCGATTTGCAGGGTAGCTATATCATCACAAATAGCGGACAAACACAATTTCCAACACAAGGAAGCAATGCCAATAAATACATTACACATACATCAGCAGGCAATTCAACCAGCACACCGGGCAGCAAATCGTGGTCGTTCGATTGGATAGCACCTGCTGCAGGTACCGGCGATGTGAATTTCTATTGTACGGTTAATGCCTCCAACAATGCAGGAAACTCAAGCGGAGATTTAATTCTGAAAGATGTTCTTACTATCGCAGAGAACATTTCCACTTCCATCCAACTCAATAAAGCCGAAAATCTCTTTACGATTTTTCCGAATCCTTCATCGGGAATGCATATCAAGGTTAATATTCCAGAACAAACCGAATTTGCAGTTTACAATGCTTTGGGCAAAAAGTTGCTTACAAAGCAGTTAGAGCAAGGCTTACAGCAACTCGATGTGTCTGAATTGCCTTCTGGTTTGTATTTCGCTTGGATTGAAGTAGATGGTAAAAAGCAAATGAAGCGCTTTGTTCGCCAGTAATGCTTAACGTAACGATATATAAATTTAAGGGGCGAAAGCCCCTTTTTACATTTCCTTTCTCAGTCGGGCAACAGGAATATTCAACTGTTCGCGGTATTTAGCAACCGTGCGACGCGCAATATTGTACCCTTTCGAACGAAGTATTTTTGCCAGTTCATCGTCTGTTACCGGACTGCGCTTGTTTTCTGCAGCAACGGCATCTTCCAGAATTTTCTTCACCTCACGGGTCGAAACCTCTTCACCACTTTCGGTAGAGAGACTTTCAGAGAAAAACGATTTCAGCAAAAGTGTTCCAAATGGGGTTTGGATGTACTTGCTGTTTGCGACGCGCGAAACGGTCGATATATCAAGTCCGATGCGGTCGGCAATGTCCTTTAAAATCATGGGACGCAGTTTGGTCTCATCGCCGGTTAGGAAATACTCTTGTTGGTAATCGAGTATAGCCTGCATCGTAAATAACAAGGTTTGTTGCCGTTGTTTGATGGCATCGATAAACCACCTCGCCGAGTCTATTTTTTGCTTGACGAATAGTACAGCCTCCTTCTGATCTTTACCGCTTATCTTCTTTGTTTTGCTGTAATGTTCGAGCATCTCCTGATACGTTCGGCTTATTTTCAAATCGGGGGCATTGCGCGAGTTGAGCTGCAATTCGAGCACTCCATCATTGTTTATGAGCATGAAATCGGGAATAACATGCTGCGAACTTTTCGGCGAATCGCTCATCGAATTACCCGGCCGCGGATTGAGCTTTAATATTTCTTTAATCGCATCGCGCAGGTCTTCTTCTTCCAGCTCAAGCTTCTTTGCAACTTTTTCGTAATGCCGTTTCGAAAACTCATCCATGCACGTTTCGATAATAATGGATGCTGTTTTGAGCTCAACTGTCATATGTTCTTTCCGACGAAGCTGGATGAGCAAACACTCCTGCAGGTCGCGGGCCCCAACTCCCGGAGGATCGAGTTGCTGAATTTCAACCAGTAATTTTTCCAGTTCGGCTTCTGTGGTCATAATATTTTGCGAGAAGGCCAAATCGTCGCAAATGGCAAACAACTCCCTGCGCAAATAACCATCTTCGTCGAGGTTTCCAACAAGGTACTCGGCAATTACAAATTCATGCGGTGTTAAATCGCGAAGCTGTAATTGCTGAACTAAATGCTCCTGAAAGCTGATTCCTCCGGCAAACGGAATTTCTTTGCGTTCATCGTCGGGACTGTAATTGTTTGCCTGCAGTTTATAGGCCGGTGTTTCGTCGTCGTCGATATACGCATCGAGGTTAAAATCTTCGCGGTTCTGGTCTTCGTGCTGCGCCGTATCGTCTTCTTCGGAAGATGCAAACGGATCTTCAGAAACCGGCTCGTTTTCTTCGTTGTCGTTTACGCCTTCTTCTAAAGCCGGATTGATTTCGAGCTCTTCTTTGATGCGTTGTTCAAGTGCTACAGTTGGAACCTGCAACAGTTTCATGAGTTGAATTTGCTGCGGCGATAGCTTTTGCAGCAATTTCTGTTGGAGCCCTTGTTTTAACATACGCTGGTAGATTTAGATTTTTTCACATTCAAACAAAGTGCCCGAATTTACATTTACAGGAAATTTCGGTGCACATTATTTACAACTGCCTAAAATTCAAGATTCTTCGGTGTGCGCGGAAATGGAATCACGTCGCGGATATTGGTCATACCTGTCACAAAC